>JAYTQI010000392.1:0-7545 GCA_043746825.1 Hyphomicrobium sp.
GTTGTGCCCTACCAGCAGCCCGATCCCGACGACATCTCTATAAGCCTGCGCGGGCGCGATCTGAAATATGCGTCGCTGGATCGCTCAGACTTGCGCCGCGCCGATTTGACCGGCGCCGATCTCACCAGCGCCAGCCTCGTACAGACAAATCTCATCAAGGCCCGGCTCATCAAAGCCAACATCCGCAACGCCGATATGCGCCACGCTTTGCTTGTGTCGGTCAACTTGCGCGGCGCTGAATTGGAAGGCGCGAAAATCTGCGCCGAGCAAAAGGGTTTGATCGTGTTTGGTAACGACAACGCCATCAATCAGTTCGTCAAAGAACCTTGCGGCAATTAAAACCGCGTTATGGAAACCAAGAGCAAACCCGCAATCAAGCTCCTGGTTTCCAGACACACCGTCCCGCAATTCACTTAGTGTGCTTCGAGATCTCCGCCAGGTCTTTTAGCGCGCATTCAAAATGGCGAGGCTGGTCCGTTCCCAAACCACCCGCCTCGCCATGCCGGTGCCCGCAACGTCTAGGGAATTGCGTCCGCCGGCATTAAAAGACTCGCCGCTGAATTCCCCCTCGGTGCGGTTCGCCTGTAGGTTCCGGAGCCAGCTCAATTTGTGCCCGCCGTCTCCGGAGCGCTGCTTATGCCGATGCAAGGCGCGCAGAGCAATCCGCTTGGACAGGAAACAGCTGTCCGTTGAGCGATAGATCGTGCGGCGCAATTTCGGCAGGCGGCGTGCCGCGCGCTGATGAGACAATGAATTTTGAGCTTGTAACAATTAGAAACACATCGCCAGATAACTGATACCCGATCGCCGCTAGTATTGAAGCGCAAATTTAGGCTGGCCGCGCGCGGGCAGCAGAACGGCTGTATATATTGAAGAACGTCAGGTTCGCTTAGGAAGGATGACCGGTCATGACTAGTCCAGATGTCGCAGCCCTCGCCCAGAAGTGGATCAAAAACGGCGCTGATGGCGTTGCCGCGCGCGAACACGCAATTCTTGATGCGGTGCTGAATCGCAAGCCCGTCGCACGTGCGCCAGTGGCGCCTAAGGACCTGACGTTTGGCGAGCGCATGTCCGACAAAGTCGCTGCGTTTGGCGGTTCTTGGACGTTTATCACGCTGTTCGGCGCATTCATTATTCTGTGGGCTCTCGTCAATGCGATCGTGCTCGGTACCGGCGCGTTCGATCCCTACCCGTTCGTGTTCCTGAATTTGATCCTGTCGATGATTGCCGCCGTTCAAGCTCCGATCATCATGATGAGCCAGAACCGCCAAGCCATCAAAGATCGCCAGACCGCCGAGCATGATTATGAGATCAATCTCAAAGCCGAGATTGAGATCATGGGCCTGCATGAAAAGTTCGATCAGCTGCGGAGCGAGCAAATGACTCAGCTTTTGCAATACCAGCAGGAGCAGCTCGATATTCTGACTGCACTGCTGCAACGGGAGCGGAGTTGAGGGGAGGAGGTGGCGCTACGTCTTTAACCATTCTGACCTCCCTACTCCCTAATCCCTATTCCCTCACTTCAAAAACTTATCCCCGCTCTCTCAACTGCGCGCATACTCCACAAATCCACTCGCGAGGGGGCTCCCGGAAGCGCCGAAGCCGGGTGGATCGGTGTTCTGGCGCTTGAGGGTGCTGTTCATGGCGGCATCCAAACGGTTCGCTTAACCGTGCGTCAGACATGCGGGAAGTTGGCGCTGCGCACCAGAAGACGGGTGCGGGGCGGGTCCAAGTTGCGAGCGAAACAAGCGCCTAGCCTGTGGGTCATGCCCAGTTCAAAAGGCGAAAGCGTCTCGCAGCCAGAGACGGTCCAACCGCCGCTGACAACACCGGCGCGGGCGGCGGAAATGCTGCCCATTTGAATTCATGGATCGCAGCGTTTTGCCGCCCGCGCTCCCTCGCACTTCCTTTCACCGCAGCTCGGGGCGTGCGGTTGCGGAGCCGTGTCCCCCTGTGCATAACCCGTCGTAAACCGGACAAAATCCTTAGCAATCCGTTGACGACCATGAAAACCCATAGTATCCCATATAGGCCCGACCGCACCGGGCAGGGAACGTGGCGCGGCGCCGGTCTGGAGAGAGGGCCCGGATTGCGCGACCGCTACGGCCCCAACTTCCCGGTCGGTCGGGGCCCCTTAAGCCTGAACTGGCCAGGGCAAAAGCCGGCAAGACAAGTTGGTTCCGTAGCGTGGAGAGCGATGATCGCGAGCTGAAGGATGGACCGCTTTGTCTCAACATTCACCAACAAGATCGACGCCAAAGGCCGGGTCTCCATCCCAGCCCCGTTCCGCGCTGTGCTTGAGCGCGACGGCTATGCCGGCGGCATCTACTGCTACCCCTCGCTCGACGCTCCAGCACTCGATGCAGGCGGCGAAAGACTTGCGCAAAAAATCGACGGGCTTCTCAGCGGCCTGCCAGACTATTCGGACGAGCGCGATCAGCTCTCTGTCGCGCTCTACGGCGACGTCCAGGTCCTCACGATCGATGGCGACGGCCGCATCGTGCTTCCTGAAGTCCTTCGGGCGCACGCAAGCCTCGATGCCGCGGTCACTTTTGTCGGCCTTGGTGACAAGTTTCAAATGTGGGAGCCGCAGCTGTTCGAAAAACGCCGCGAGCTCGCCCGCAGCAAAGTTCAAAGTGCCAGAAAACTTTTCGGCGCGGGGAGCCGCATCGCTGAGGCCAGTGATGACGGCGACGGGGGAGCACGGGAATGAAGCGCAAGCCGTCATCGAAGGCCGCATCACGCGGCACTGAGACGGACGCCAAGCGCCACATTCCCGTGCTGCTCTCGGAAGCCGTCGCGAGCATTGCACCCAAAGACGGCGAACTCTACATCGACGGCACGTTTGGTGCGGGTGGATATTCGCGCGCGATTCTAGAGGCTGCAAACTGCCACGTACTCGCGATTGACCGCGATATCACTGCGGTGCGTGCGGCCCCCACGGCAGATTTTCCAAATCGCTTGCGCGTCATTAATCTGCCGTTCAGCCGGATGGAAGAGATCGCGCGCCTGGAAGAAACGCCCAACGGCTCAAAACTCATTGAAGGCCCATTCGTAGACGGCGTCATCCTCGACATTGGCGTCTCGTCGATGCAATTGGATCAAGCTGCGCGCGGTTTCTCGTTCCAGAATGACGGCCCGCTCGATATGCGCATGAGCGCCGCCATCGATCCTTTGACGGGTGAGACAGCAGACACGGGGCGTGGGATGAGCGCCGCTGATTTTGTCAACACAGCTGACGAAGAATTCATCGCTAATGTCATTTACACCTACGGCGAAGAGCGCAAGTCACGTATCATTGCCCGCGCTATTGTTAAAGCTCGCGAAGAAAAGCCCTTCACGCGTACGCTCGAATTGGCGGACCTGATATTGCGCGTCTTTCACGGCCATAAGGAAGCTGGCCGGCACCCGGCAACACGCACATTCCAGGCGCTGCGCATACACGTCAATGATGAGTTGGGCGAGCTCGCCAAAGGACTTTCCGGCGCTGAGCGCATTCTCAAACCCGGTGGGCGCTTGGTCGTCGTCACTTTCCACTCGCTCGAAGACCGCATCGTCAAACGTTTCCTGACCAGCCGCACCGGCAAAGAATCACGCGGTTCCCGGCATTTTCCTGAGCAATCGATAAAATCTGAGGCCCCAAGTTTCCAAATTGTTAACTCCCGCCCGTTAACACCTTCTAAAGGTGAATTGGATCTGAACCCGCGTGCCCGCTCGGCACGTCTTAGATCTGCAACCCGGACCGACGCTAGCCCCTGGCTTCTCGATCTCAGTGACCTCGAGGTGCCAGTGCCCAAGACGTGAAGGCCGGGGTAAGCAATTCGTGGAGAGCCTCATGCGCTTGTTAAATGTGGTGAGCTTCTGTTTTATGGTTGCAAGTGCATTTCTTCTGTACAGCCTGAACTACGACACGCGGCGACTCGAGTCTGAAGTCCAGGCCAAGGAACGCACCGCCGATCTCGCGCGCAGCGACATCGCCATTCTCAAAGCTGAGCGCAGCCACTTGAGCCGGCCGGATCGCATCGACACCATCGCGCGTGCTCAAGGCTTCGGCCCGCCGCGCCCTGAACAGCTCGCGCGCCCTGGTGTTGCGCCGCGCGGGACCGAAAAGCCCCGGCTCGCGGAAGGACAGTAACATGCGGCGCGGCGTTACCATCACGCCAGGCTTAGCCCCGAACAAAGTGGCTGCGCCAACGCGCGTGCACCGTCCGTTTATCGCCAACGTGATGTTGCTCTCGACCGTTGTCGTAGCCTTTGGTGCTGTCGCTGGGCAGCTCCTGTATCTTGGCACCAAGAGTGGACCGCAACTCTCGATCGCTGTTACGGAGCAGGCAGCGACAAGTTTCGCGCGTCCCGACATTATTGATCGCAATGGCCGCTTGCTTGCGACTGACATTGAAGCACCTTCGCTGTTTGCTGACCCCGCCATCCTACTCGATAAGGACGAAGTGGTCGAAAAACTAGCGACCATTTTCAGCGATCTCGACCAAACAGATTTGCGCCGCGCCCTCTCAGATAAAACCCGCCGTTTCGTTTGGGTGCGCCGGGGTTTGAGCCCAGCTGTTGCTCAACGTATCCACAATCTCGGGCTGCCAGGAATGGCTTTTCGCAAGGAGTTACGACGCGCTTATCCGGCAGGCGAACTTGCGGGGCACGTGATTGGCTCTGTCAATCTCGACAATAAAGGCACGTCGGGCATCGAGAAATACATAGACGATGTGATCGGCGTTGAGGCCGTGCACAGCGCCACGTTGTCGGATCGCGCCCCGGTGCGCCTGTCGCTTGACATGGGCGTGCAGCACGCACTTGAAGATGAACTTGAAACAGCATTCCGGCGCTATCACACGGAAGGTGCGGCTGGTCTGGTGCTGGATGTGAAAACCGGAGAGATCGTCGCCAGTGCGTCAATACCCAAGATAGATCCCTCGCGCCCCGGTATGGCAATCGATCCGCACATGATTGATCGCATCACCGGCGGCACCTACGAACTTGGCTCGGTCTTCAAAACGATGACCATCGCGATGGCGTTAGATGAAGGCACGGCAACCGCTGCGACCGTGATCGATGTCCGTCAGCCACTGGTCTCAGGGCGCTTTACAATCACCGATCTGCACCCAGCGGGACGGCCGCTGACTATCGCGGAAGTCTTTACGCATTCGTCCAACGTTGGCGCTGGCATGATGGCGTTGGAAGCAGGGCCTGAAAAAGTCTCGGGCTTTCTGAAACGCGCTGGCCTGCTGGATTCGATGAAAACCGAAGCTGGCCCCGTCTCGCCGCCGCAAGTGCCGGGTAAATGGGATCAGCTGGAACTGATCACGGTTTCGTATGGTCATGGCATCGCGGTCGCGCCATTGCAATTCGCAACCGCTGCAGCCGCTCTCGTCAATGGCGGCACCAAGGTTGTCCCGACATTTCTCAGATACCGCGCTGGGTCCGCCGCAGCGCCTGCAACACTCGTCACCGCCGAGACGAGCCGGGAGATGGCGCGCCTGATGCGCCTCAACGTGCTTGACGCTGATGGCACGGGCAAGCGCGCGGATGTGCCAGGTTACCGCGTTGGCGGAAAAACCGGCACAGCCGAGCGCGCAGATGTTGGCGGGTATCAGAAAAAAGCCGTGATCTCGTCGTTCCTCGCAACGTTCCCGAGTGACGATCCGCATTATTTGACATTTATCTTGTTGTTTGAGCCCGATGGTATTGGCGAGCCGGGCGGACAACGCACAGCTTCGACCAACGCCGCGCCAGTCACGGCCCGGCTCATCCGCCGCATCGCGCCCCAACTAGGCGTCGCACCCCAGGAAACAGCGCTCACCGAATAGGCGGCGGGGTTTGACGGCTCTACCAACACAACTTATGACCGTGCTATACTAAAGGAGTGGAAGCCAGCGCGCCAATCGCTTACGGGTTCCAATTCATCGCCCATCATACGAGGCGGCATGCGGCTCATCGATGTTTTGCCTCAGGAGATTTTACTGCCAGCGGGCACCGCGGACATTTCCGTCAATGGTGTGACGGCGGCGAGCAGCGCGGTGGGGCCGGGTTGGATTTTCGCGGCACTTCCTGGTTCTAAGATGGATGGTGCGCAGTATATTACTGACGCAGTTGCACGCGGGGCTGCTGCTGTGATCGTTGGCGAAGACAAGACGGCTGAGACCCCCGCAAACATTCCGCTGATCCGGGTCAAAAATCCACGCCAGGCGCTGGCGCTCATCGCGGCTAAGTTCCACCCCAAACAGCCCGAGATTGCGGTCGCGGTGACAGGCACCAGCGGAAAGACTTCGGTTGCGGATTTCACGCGCCAGGTATTCACGCATCTCGGGCGCAAGGCGGCATCTATTGGGACTGTTGGTGTCATCAAGCCGGATGGCGCGATCTACGGCTCGTTGACGACGCCTGATCCGGTCACGCTGCACGCCACGCTCGATGGCTTGGCCAGCGAGGGCGTCACGCACTTGGCGTTTGAAGCGTCCTCGCATGGGTTGGATCAACACCGGCTTGATGGCGTGCGATTGACGGCAGCAGCGTTCACAAACCTCGGCCGCGATCACATGGATTATCATCCAAACATAGAGCACTATCTCGGGGCTAAGATGCGCTTATTCACCGAGCTGCTGCAACCGGGTCAGACGGTGGTGATCAATGCTGACGGCACTTACGCCGACAAGGTGTTGGATGTTGCGAAAGCGCGCGGACTCAAGGTGATGACCGTTGGCGCCAAAGGAAACGCGCTGAAGCTGGAGAGCACACGCCTTGAGGGCTTCGCGCAGGCGTTGCGCATTCATGCAGGTGGCCGTACCTATGACGTGCGCCTGCCGCTGGTTGGCGCATATCAGGTTGAGAACGTACTTGTGGCGGCTGGCCTGGCTATTGCGGCGGGCGAGGAAACTGGGAAAGTTCTCGGAGCGCTATCGCAGCTTAAGGGCGTGCCCGGCCGTCTTGAAATTGTCTGTGAGGCCAAAGGTGGTCTCGCCCTTGTCGATTATGCGCACAAGCCTGAAGCTCTCGAAGCGGCGCTGGCGGCTTGCCGCCCGTTCGTCACCGGCAAACTGATTTGCGTATTCGGATGCGGTGGGGATCGCGACAAAGGCAAACGCCCCCTTATGGGCAAGATTTCTGCCGATAAGGCTGATGTGACGATCATCACAGATGACAACCCGCGCTCTGAAAGGCCCTCCAGCATTCGGCAGGAAATATTGGCCGTTGCGCCGGGCGCGCGCGAAATTGGCGACCGGGCAGAGGCCATTCACGCAGCGGTGGCAATGATGGGAAAGGGCGATGTTGTGCTGGTCGCGGGCAAAGGCCACGAAACCGGCCAGATCGTCGGCTCAACCATCATTCCGTTTTCCGACCACGAGGTCATTCGCCTCGCGCTTGCACAGGTTGCACGGCATGACTGACGCGCTTTGGACGTTCGAAGAGTTGATGCGGGCCGTGCCGTTTGCCGTCCCGGATGGCGTGCACGATAAACCGATCACCGGGTTTTCAATTGATACGCGCTCACTACAGCCGGGCGAGGTCTTCGTCGCGCTCCAAGACGTTCGCGAT
>JAYTQI010000393.1:0-3376 GCA_043746825.1 Hyphomicrobium sp.
GCCAAGATTGAAAGCGAGTTTTCAAGTCTAGCTCCCGAAGACCGTGACGCCTTCCTCACTGAAATGGGCCTGAAGGAAGCTGGCCTCAATCGCCTGATCCATTCCGGCTATCAGCTCTTGGACCTCGTGACCTACTTCACGGTCGGCCCCAAGGAAGCCCGGGCCTGGACCATTACGCGCGGCACCAAGGCCCCGCAAGCCGCGGGCGTCATCCACACCGACTTTGAAAAAGGCTTCATCCGGGCCGAAACCATTGCGTATCAGGATTACGCCACACTCGGCGGCGAAGTCCCCGCCAAAGAAGCTGGCAAGATGCGCCTTGAAGGCAAAGACTATGTCGTGCAAGACGGCGACGTCATGCATTTCAGATTTGCAAACTGAGAGCGAGAAGCGCCACCATGTCAGACACCCCGCCAAATCAGCTTTCGATCAATCCCAAAAGCTCGCACTACAATGAGGAGGCTTTGAAGCGCGATGTCGGTATTCGCTTCAATGGAACTGAAAAGACCAACGTTGAAGAATATAATGTGAGCGAGGGCTGGATCCGCGTTGCAGCTGGCAACGCCAAAGACCGCCACGGCAATCCGATGACGCTGAAGCTCAAGGGCAAGGTCGAGGCGTATTTTAAGAACGAGAAGGCGGAGTAGTGGGTTAACCGCGTCAACAAGGATTAACCCCTCGCTAACCCTGATTTGATGGGCGTTCGCGGCCACCTTGTAAGCGGCAGCCGCCTCCCCATATCATCTGAGCAGGCGGCTGGGGTCATCTTTTTTGTGCTCTCGAAGCTGCCGCATCCGAGGAGCAGATCCATGCTGCGCTCACACGCCACAAACGCCAACGACGGCTGACAACTCTTCTTGAGCGCTATCTGCGCTCCGCGCCGTGATCGAATTTTTCTCATCTCAGTTTAACCAGTGGACGGCTCCGTTAAGGGGGCCGGTAAACCTATGTCTATTCTTCTCGAAGCTACACGTGCCCGTGGCATCCATCTCAGCCGCAAGGTCATCCTCATCGGACTCTCGCTCACGGCCTTAGCAGCTGTGGCCAGTGCCAGCATCGTGCGCGTGCCGCAAAACGAAGTAGGCTACATCACCCGCTTCGGTAAGGTGCTGAACGCGGAGGCTGGCCCTTTGCAGCCTGGTCTGCATTTCAAGCTGCCGGTGCTGGATGATTTCGACTCAATCTCCGTCTCGACCGACAGCATCAAGATGGGCCAGATGAAAGCTTTCACACGCGACACCCAGGAAGTCATCTTGCAGGTCTCATTGACCTACAATGTGCCACCAGCCTCTGCTTATCATTTGCTCTATGAGGTTGGGCGCTCGGGTAACGTCGATATCGCCCACAACCTCGATGCCATTGCCAATGATCGCGTGCGGTCGATCGTGTCGCGCCGTGACGTGACAGAACTTGCCGGTGAGGGACGCGAGAAAATCATCGACGAAATTAAGCTGACGATTGCGGCTGAACTGAAACGCCTATTCCAGGTCAACGTCCAGGACGTGCAAATCCCGCTTTTGGATTTCTCGACCCAGTACAAGGAGGCCGTCAACCGCTCGACACTAGCCCGCGCCCAACGCCTGCAGGCCGAACAGGACCGCGAACGCGCCAGGGTCGAAGCTGAAACCGTGGTTGTGCGCGCCAAAGGTGATGCGGACAGCCAGTATGCTAAAGCCGAAGGTGGGGCGCGAGCCCTTCTCACCCAAGCCAAGGCTGAGGCCGAAGGCACCAAGTTGCGCGGTGATGCTGAAGCCTCCGCCATCCACGCCAAGATCGAAGCGGCTGGCGGTGTTGACGGTTATGCCCGTCAGTTGCAGGCCCAGGCGTCGCTAAACTGGAAAGGCGAGGTTCCGCGCATTTCAACAGGCGGCGCTGGTGGTGCTCAGATGCCGATTGTGCTGCCGATGACCTTCGATAATGAGAAACAGCCGCAACACTAACTTTAAGGGCCCACCTTATGCGTGGGCCCTTTCGTTTAGGGCGAGGCTCACCCCTGGCCCTTCTGGCCATAGGATTTGAATTTCTCAACCATCTCCGCCATCGCGGTATCTGGGAGAATATCCGACGACACGTTTAGCTCCCCAAGCAGAAGTACCTTGTAATATTGCTCAGACAGGGTCTCGACCTCGACCGCCAGTTCAAGCGCCTGAGACAGCGTTTCACCAATGGCGATCTGCCCGTGACTGGCCATCAAACAAGCATCGCGATGTTTCAAGCCGCGCGCCACATGGCGGGCGAGATCATCGGTGCCGAAGGTCGCGTAGGGCACGCATGGGATGTCTTTGCCACCCGCAACCGCCACCATGTAGTGAAACGCGGGAATGGGTTTCTTCACACAGGACAGCACGGTTGCGTGCAACGAATGCGTGTGAACGACAGCGTTGCGGTCTTCCCGTGCCTTGTAAACCGCCTGGTGCAACGGCCATTCGCTTGAAGGCTTGCGCTGCTTTCCCGGCACTCCGCCGTCGCCAGCAACGAACACGATGTCTGCGGGCTCTAATTCCTCATACGCCATGCCTGTCGGCGTGATTAGCATGCCATCGTTGAAGCGTGCCGAGACATTGCCGGAGCGGCCAGGAGATAAGCCCGACATACTCATGGCCAGTGACACTTCGATGATCTCATTGCGCAGCTTAAGCTCGGTCTTGCTGTCGGATTTTTTGGGTTTCTTGCTCATGCCACTGCCAGGCCTCCACTGCGCCGTTCGGGATAAAGCTTCATAAGCCCCTCGCGCGAGGCCGCACAGACTCCGCGCTCGGTGATCAGGCCCGTGACGAGGCGCGCCGGGGTGATGTCAAATGCGGGGTTGCGGGCATGCGTGCCGGGAGCAGCAATATCGACGGTCGCAATTTTACCATCAGCAAGCCGTCCCGATATTTTCAAGACTTCATCGGGGGAACGCTCCTCAATCGGGATTTTCATGCCGTCGTTGAGCGTCCAGTCGATGGTTGAATAGGGGAGCGCGACATAAAACGGTACGCCATTGTCGTGCGCCGCCAGCGCCTTCAAATACGTGCCAATCTTATTCGCCACATCACCGTTGGCTGTGGTGCGGTCGGTGCCAACGATGCACAGATCAACCTCACCCTTTTGCATGTAGTGGCCGCCAGCGTTATCGACGATCAGGGTGTGCGGCACGCCATGCTGGCCAAGCTCAAATGACGTCAGCGAAGCGCCCTGATTGCGCGGCCGGGTTTCATCAACCCAGACATGGACAGGAATGCCGGCATTGAAAGCGTGGTAGATTGGCGAGGTCGCCGTGCCCCAATCGATGCAGGCCAGCCAACCGGCGTTGCAGTGGGTGAGAATATTGACCGGCTTACCGGGTTTGTTGGCAGCTATTTTCTTGATCAGCTCAAGTCCGTGAACGCCAATG
>JAYTQI010000394.1:0-3363 GCA_043746825.1 Hyphomicrobium sp.
ATCGCGGCCATGGAAGCGCATTGGGATGGAGCGGAGCCCGGCGCGTTGGTGTTGTTTGCCTGGCCAAACCAAAAAGAAGAGCGCAACGATTACGAGATCGCAATCCCCAATATCGCGAGCTTTCTAATTACGCATCACCTCGACGGGCATTTTAAGGGCTTGAAAGACTTCGCGCCCACCGAGCGCCCACGCGTCGTGCCCGTATTCTTCGCCTTCCGTGCCATGGTCGGCTCAGGACTGCTGATGATCGCGATTGGGTTTACGGCGGTTTACCTTTGCTGGCGTAAACGATTATTTACGACGCGATGGTTTTTGCAGGGTTTGAGTTATGCCTGGCCGCTGGGCTTCATCGCCATCCTCGCCGGCTGGTGGGTGACGGAAACCGGCCGCCAGCCGTATCTGGTCTACGGCATTCTCAAAACCGCTGACGCTGTTTCCGCCGTCTCGTTCTGGGCAGTGCTGCTCACCCTCATCTTGTTCGTTCTGGTCTATTTCAGTGTGTTCTCGGTCGGCATTCTTTACATCAACAAACTGATCGAAAAGGGTCCGGCGGATATAACCGTGCGCGACGAAAAGGGCACGCCGTCACGGCCATTATCGGCGGCAGAGCAGGGCGCGCGCGCCGCAATGCAAGGGGGGCAATAACATGGACGCCATGACCTATTGGCTGCCGCTGGTGTGGGCCGCCGTTATCGCCATCGCGGTCACGCTGTACGTCATTCTTGACGGCTTTGATCTGGGACTTGGAATTCTGTTTCCATTCACGCCGCATGAAGAAGACCGCGACGTCATGATGAACACGGTGGCGCCGTTCTGGGATGGCAATGAGACCTGGCTCATTCTTGGCGGTGGCGGTTTGTTTGTGGCGTTCCCCAAGGCCTATGGCGTTATCATGTCGGGGCTGTATCTGCCGGTTATGATCATGCTGCTGGCGCTGGTGTTTCGCGGCGTCGCCTTTGAGTTCCGCTGGGTCGCAAAGCCCAAGCACCGTTACTGGGACCTGGCGTTCTCGTGGGGCTCGACCATAGCTGCCTTTGCGCAAGGCGTGGTGCTGGGCGGCTTGCTGCAGGGCATCACTGTCAAAAACGGCCACTTTGCTGGCGGTGATCTGGACTGGCTGACACCTTTCGCGTTGCTGTGCGGCGCTGCACTTGTTGCAGGCTATGCGCTGCTAGGCGCAACCTGGCTCAACATGAAAACGGACGGCGAGATTAAAGCCTGGGCTTGCGACAAAGCGCAAATTGCCCTGGTGTTTATGATAGCCGCGACAGCCTTAGTCAGCCTATGGACGCCCTACGCCATTCCGCGGATTTACGAACGCTGGTTTACCTGGCCCAACTTTATATATCTGTCGCCGATCCCGCTACTCACAGCCTATGCGGCGTTGCGCTGCTGGCGCGGTCTTCAAGTTGAAAATCCTATTGAACCGTTTGCGGCGGCGATTGCCCTCTTTCTTCTCGCATTGCTCGGCCTCCTGATCTCGAATGTGCCGTATCTCGTGCCAGCTTCCATGACGGTGTGGCAGGGCGCGGCGGCACCGAAGTCACAAATGTTCTCGCTTGTTGGCGTGCTGATCATGCTTCCCGTCATTCTCGGCTACACCGCCTTCGTGTATTGGACCTTCCGTGGCAAGATCCGTCACGGTGAGGGCTATCACTGATCCGAGCACATCGCCGCTGAAAATCGGGGAGAACATTGCCTAAGAGCTTGGCTCCGCCATGATTTCACCAGACATTCGCCGCACATGCTTATGGTCACGGAATACAAAAAGAAACGAAGCGGGGGAGATGAGCCATGTTCGGTTGGCGCAAGCGCAGCGAAGGCTTCGAGTGGAACGAGTATATCCGCACCACCGTACTTGTCAGACGCGCAGACCGCCAGCGCCGCCTCGATGACGTTCGTTTGGCCGCACTCGCGCAGGTGAAAGACGTGCGTGATCGCGGCGTCGAAGCCAGCAAAGAAAAAATATCTGCTGCCAAGTCTGTTGCAGCGGATGCCGCGTCCAATGTTGGCCGCCTGATTTTGTCTTTTGTAAAAGCCGCTTGGCTTACGCTCGTTCAGAGTGCCACCAGGGCGTGGTCGTCAGTGCGCCGCGCGCTGGCCGACATGCCAATGCCAGCCATGGATATACCGCCCTGGATCAAATCCGGCGCGGCTCAGGCCTTAGCCTTCATACCAGCAATTCCGGGCCGTCATCTCGTCAACAGCCGCAATGTGGTGGCCGGTGGCGCGCTTTGCCTGGCTTTTGTTGGCGGAGGTTTCCTCTTCTCAAAGCCCGGCACGTTTTCAGTCCCCGGCGTAAAGGTAAGCAAATTCACGCCTAGCCTCGGCAAAGCCGATCAAGTGGTGGGCGACATCAGTGGCCGCGCCAACGCCTTATCCGGTGAATTGCTGCGGGTTTCGGGAACGCTCGTCCGCTTGAGCGGCATTGAGGCTCCTGAGAGCAGTCAGCCATGCTTCAAGGGTAACGGGCGGCGTTGGTCATGCGGATCGGCTGCAACCGACGCGCTAAGCCGGCTCGTGCGATCTAAAAACTTGGACTGCAAACTTTCCGGCACCGATGACACGGGCCTGCCGCTAGCGAACTGCCGTGCCGGCGACGCCGACGTCGCCGCCGAGCTCGTCCGCGCTGGCCATGTTTTTGCGACACCGGGATTCTTCCAATCTTACGCCAGCGAAGAAGCAGCAGCACAAGCCGCAAAAACTGGGCTCTGGCAGGGTGACACAGAACGTCCCACGGCGTGGCGTCAGCGATTGTGGGAAGAAGCGAAAAAATCGGCGCCCGACGGCTGTCCGATCAAGGGGATCATCCGCACCGCAGGCCGCCTTTATACAATGCCGTGGTCGCACGATTATGCCGGCGCCAGACTGCGCACTGTCAAGGGCGAGCGCTGGTTTTGCACTGAGGATGAGGCGCGGGCAGCGGGCTTCAAATTGTCCACACGCTCTTAAACGCCAGCGCAAAGTCCAAATTGTAAGGGATATAGAAAAGCCCGCGGCCGGGGGAGACCGCGGGCAAGAAAGAACTGGCGCCACTTGGGGGTAAGCGGGACGGCGCTCAAGTTCCACTTATAAGTAGACAACAAGGTCTGTGTATTTGCAAGGTTAGCGAGCCACAGTTTTGGATATTCCCGAACCGCAAAAGGACAACGAAATCTGCCACAGTTATTGGATGGAAGACGCTTCTAACCTATTGCCATCTCACAACAAACGGTGAAACCTTGATGGCGCCTGGATAGCTTGCCGAATGCGAGTAACCAATATCAGAAACCACACCCGTTAGTGTAAATTGGCCACTGCCCAGAAGATCTAGATCTAGTCCCTCAGCACGCAGCGAACCGTCAACCCATACGCGAACGATGC
>JAYTQI010000395.1:0-7483 GCA_043746825.1 Hyphomicrobium sp.
CTGGCCTACCCTGACAGCGTCAAAGACGTGCTGGCACGCGGCCACACGCTCGGCAGCCACACCTTTACTCATCCCTACAATCTTGGGCGTATGACGCCCGAAAGGGCTAAGGACGAGATTGAACGTGGCCTCGCCGCAGTGGCAACTGCGGCGGGCGTGCCCATTGCGCCGTTTTTCCGATTTCCGGGACTTGCGGATTCCGCCGACCTGCTTGGTTACTTGCAGACGCGCGGCATCGCGACATTCACCGTCGATGCCGTCTCCAATGACAGCTATATCTCAGACGAGCAGCGCCTCATTGACCACACGTTGAAGGAGATCGGAGAAGCCAAGGGCGGCATCATTTTGTTCCATGACATCAAGCCAGCCACGGCCCGGGCCCTGCCCCAGATCCTAACCGCCCTCAAGATCCGCGGGTACAGCGTCGTTCATATGACATCCAGGGGCGCTGCGGTCCCGTTATCAACCTTGATGAGTGAACTCGCCCCGAAGGTTGCCAACGCCCCCCACGTGGCAACAGCCAAAGATTCGCTGCCATTGCATGGCGCTATAGAGCCGGAGAGCGTGGCGAGCGTTGGAGCCCTTGAAGTGACATCGATTGTGCCAGAACCACGGGACCGGACCTCGCCTGTTAAATCCTCGCCCCCTAAAACTGAGGCGGGCAAAGATCAACTTGTCCCCAAAACCACACGTGCAGTGGTACACACGTCCAAGCCCCCAGCGGCCGCCATCGTCAGCGGTTGGAGCGCGCATGTTGATGAAATTGAAACAGACATCGCCCCGCCCGTTTTTGTAGACACTGATTTGCCAGAGAGCACCTGGGATACCGAGGTTAAAGCGCTGGCACGTACTCCGATTAAGGTCCGGCGGGCTGCAAAATAATGCTTGGTGGCGTCCCGCTTGAGTTTTTTATCTTTGCGGCGACACTGCTAGGCCTCGCACTGTTCCACCACAATACGCTGCCCATTGCGCTGGCTGGCCTTGGTGCTGTGCTACTCTACAAGCTCGGAATTTCAGGATTCAAGGAGGGGCCGGGGTTCGCAGGATTAACCCGCCATATCGCTCACGAGGCACCAGCGCTCACCAATCTATTCCTGCTATTGACCGGCTTTGCGTTGCTGGCCCGGCACTTTGAATCCAGCCGTCTCCCCGAAGAAATGCCGGCCATTCTGCCTAATGACTGGACTGGCGGCCTTTGGTTGCTTTGCATCGTATTTGTCCTCTCAGCTTTCCTCGACAACATCGCCGCTGCGCTGATTGGCGGCACCATGGCGCGCCATGTTTTCAAGGGTAAAGTCCATATTGGCTATCTCACTGGCATTGTTGCCGCCTCTAATGCTGGGGGTGCGGGCAGTGTGATTGGCGACACGACGACGACCATGATGTGGATCTCTGGTGTCGCACCAACGACTGTGCTTCGTGCCTACATTGCCGCTATTGCAGCTTTCTTCGTCTTTGCCATTCCTGCTGCCCGGCAACAGCACAAATTGGCGCCGATCCTGAAGAACCCTGCCAGAGGCATGAGTTGGGATGCCATTGATTGGTGGTGCCTGGTCGTTGTCGGCATGATCCTCACCGCCGCAATTACTGTCAATGTCCTAGGCAATGCGTTGGCGCCTGCATTCATGGCCCGTATACCGGCACTGGGCTTGACAGTATGGACCGCGCTGCTTGTAACGGCCCTCATCCGGCAACCTGATTGGCGGGCAGCATCCGGGGCCGTACCAGGCGCTATTTTTCTTGTCAGTCTCGTGCTCACGGCCTCGATGATGCCGGTTGAGAGCTTGCCAGCGGCGACATGGAAGACGGCCTTTGGATTGGGACTAATTTCGGCTGTCTTTGACAACATTCCCTTGACTGCACTGGCGCTGAGACAAGGCGGATACGACTGGGGGCTTCTCGCTTACGCGGTCGGCTTTGGCGGCTCGATGCTGTGGTTTGGTTCTTCAGCGGGCGTGGCAATTGCGGGCATGTATCCAGAAGCCAAATCGGCTGTACGCTGGATCAAAGCGGGGTGGTACGTGCCATTGGCTTACGTGATTGGATTTCTAGTGATGCTTGGCATACTCGGTTGGCAGCCGTAAAAGCGGCGGCGCTCCACGGTCAATGAAGACTGGAGCACACGTCGCCAATATGGCCGCCAACTTTTAAGGAAATGGTGCGGTTGAAAGGACTCGAACCTTCACGCCGTTTCCAGCGTTACCACCTCAAGGTAGTGCGTCTACCAATTCCGCCACAACCGCATTGCCAGATGAATAAGCCATCTGCTGGCTAGATAAAAGCGGCAAAGCGCCGCCCAAACCACCAAGGCCGCCCCAGGTAACAGAGCAGTGCGGCGAACGCAAGGGCCGTTTGATTCCGCAACAAAGAGAGGCATAAGTGGCCGGGTTTGCGAGCGTTTGTTCTGGTTCGCCGCCTGTGACGACCCTAAACTGCCTGCAAAACCGAGTTGAGCCATGACCAGCGCGCGACAACACCCGAGTAACGCCAAAATCGAATGGGCGATTAGCGATCATACTATCGCTTATCCCGATGCCGTTGAGGTCATGGCGAGGCGCGCTGACGCCATCCGGGATGGCAGATCAAGTGAGCTGATCTGGCTCCTCGAGCACCCAGCTCTCTACACTGCCGGTACAAGCGCGAAGCGCGAAGATCTCATCGACCCAAACCGGTTTCCCGTCTTCGATAGCGGTCGCGGCGGACAATTCACCTATCACGGTCCTGGCCAGCGCGTTGTCTATGTCATGCTTGACCTTAAGACACGCGGCGGCGATGTCCGCGCCCTGATAAGCGATCTCGAGCGCTGGCTGCAGCGAGCACTTCACGCCTTCAACGTTAAGGGCGAGACGCGGCCTGATCGCGTGGGGCTTTGGGTGAAACGGCCTGAGAAGGGCGAGGGGCGGGAAGATAAGATCGCAGCTATTGGCCTGCGCGTCAGCCGCTGGGTGACGACCCATGGCATCAGCCTCAACGTTGACCCCGATCTCTCCCACTATGGCGGCATCGTGCCGTGTGGCATCAGCCAGCACGGCGTCACCAGCCTCGCCGACCTTGGCCTGCCGGTGACGCTTAACGATGCGGACGTCGCTTTGCGGCGCGGTTTTGAAGACGTGTTTGGACCTGTCACGCGGGCCAAAGCGCCGCTATAGGCGACTACTGTAGATCGGAGTGAGCGTAAGTGCGTAACGCGCAGCCGAAGACCTACACCTTCGTTCAAGAGGTGATGTCTGACATCCTCCCGGCCTACATGACGTCGCGCAGTCTAACCTACGCCGCGCATCATCTGTCCTGATAAGAAGACTGCAAAAACCTCAATCATTCCAAAAAGAAAGCGCCTGCTCCCAGGGTCGGGAACAGGCGCTCAAAATTGCCGCCGCGATATACCTCTACTGCGCTTTCTTGTCTTCGGGACTTTGGACGCCGCCGTTAGGCGCACCCTCTGGCCCTGGACTATCGTAATAGAGAAACCCCTCTTCGACAGAGACGGATTCCGAACCTTCCAGCTCGTATTCGTCATTTTCACTGTCGTTGAGGCGGATGATACAGCCCTTCTGACAGACCCCTTCGAGTACCTTACCCGCCGCCAGGACCTGGTCCTGTTTGGCATCGCCCTCAATGACAGTGAGTTTAACGTCCTTGTCACCGCGGTTGGCAACCGTGACCGCTGAAGCGGCCGAGGTCATAAGAAGAGCTGCGAACATGAGAGCTGTTTCAACCAATCGGTTCATGACAGCTACTCTCCGGATCGCGGCAGAACAAAATTACTTCTTCTTCTTTGCAGCCTTTTTGGCCGGGGCCTTCTTGGCAACCTTTTTAGCAGCTTTAGCCATTGTGATTCGTCCTTCCGTTTAGTTCGCTGATTGACGTTTAGCGCCAATCGACCCGACTCGAGTCGAGGTCAAGATGACATTGATGAGTTTCAAGACGATTCACAAACGAAATTTGCTTGTTGTTGATATCGAAAATTTCGATAGATGCATTGGTGCATCAAAAATACCTGGAGAGAATCAGTATGGATGTGAACCTTGCGCGCACGTTTTTGATGGTCGCAGAGACTGGGTCTTTCATTGAGACTGCGCGCAAAATGAACATCACCCAATCAACAGTTTCGGCCAGAATTAAAGGCTTAGAAGAGCTTTTAGGGCGGCCGCTGTTCGCACGCTCAAAGAGTGGCGCGGAGCTCACCGGTGCCGGGGAACTTTTCCAGAAACATGCGCTCGCGATGGTGCGTGTGTGGCAGCAGGCCCAGCTGCAAGTGAGCCTCGCAGATCAGCATCCCGACCACGTTTCGGTCGGTGCGCCACTCAGTTTATGGAGTGGATTTCTCTTAAAATGGATCTCGGACCTGAGAATCGAGATCCCGGGAATCGCGGTTTCGGCGATGGCGGGCATCGCTGGCTCTCTTACCCAGAGGCTGATCGAGGGCACACTAGACCTCGCCATTATGTACCGGCCCTCGGCCCCGCCAGGGCTGACAATTGAACACCTGTTCGATGAGGAATTTGTGTTCGTTTCAAGCGCAAAGCCAGGAGGACGGCGGGCTTCGACCGACTATCTGCTGATCGATTGGGGCGCGGATTTCCTGCAAGATCACGCCGCAGCCTTCCCGGAACTGGCCAATCCAGCCATCAATCTCGATCTCGGCCCTATGAGCCTCGACTATCTCATGGCCAATGAGTGCGCGGGGTATTTCCCATCACGCTTGGTGAGCCAGCACGTGGCGCGCGGACGCCTGCGCCAGCCCAAAAGGGGCCGCAAATTCGTTTACCCGGTCTATATGGTCTATCCTGAAACCCGGAATGAAGAGTCGTATGAGCCAATCCTGAGCGGCCTGCGCCGCCGCGCCAACAAGTTCAACTGAACTGCGGGCTGTGGATAACTAGGCGGTGATCAAACAGCCTCCGGATGGCTCGCCAGTGATACGTCCCATGGCTGGCCTCGCCAGCCGCACGAAAAGCCAGACGGCCCCGGCATTGGGCCAAAGCGGTTATCGGTTTTGTGACCCTTTACACAATGCAGCCAAAGGGTAAGGGCCGCCAAAGGTGCCAGCGCACCGGTCATGGCAACGATCATCCCCAAGCCGCCGCTGACGAATGCGTCCTCACCCATGACAAAGACAACAGCGAGGCTGAACACAAAGCACCAGGCAACACAGCCCGCCATCGCAGCTGCGAGACGCCATGCGCTCAGGTTCAAATCGTGCAGACGCTTCGAAACAGCGGCCAGCCCCATCCACCCAAAGAACACGTCTAGCACCAGCGCGACACCACAATCAAGATCGATGACGTTCATCCACAGTGCGCCATAAGCCCCGACTTGCAGCCCGATCAAGACTGCGGCGAAGATGATGAGGCCCTGGCGGTCAACGCGGCCGCGAGGATCGAAAAAATCTAACGTCGAAAGCCCGGTCATGCGCTTACCTCAGACAGACGGCGATAGCCGTGTTGCAGAGGTTTGCACACAAGGGTTCAGGATTTGTTAGCGGTCGAGGGTTCGCGGTCTTGATGCGGCCTGGTCAGACTACGCCGCTGTCAGTTTTTTCATGACTTCTTCGGAAACTTCGAAATTGGCGTAGACGCTTTGGACGTCATCGTCGTCTTCAAGGGCCGCAATCATTTTCATGATCGACTCTGCGTTATCCTCATTCACGGAGGTCGTGAGGTTAGGCTTCCAGATCGCCTTGATGCTGTCCGCTTCGCCAAGCTGCTTCTCAAGCGCCGCCGACACCTTGCCTAAGCACTCGAAAGGACAAACAATTGTGTAGGCGTTTTCGTCCGACACGACGTCATCGGCGCCGGCTTCAATAGCTGCCTCGAACATGGCGTCGGGCGAGCCCTTGGCCGCTTTGTAGCTGATCTCACCGACATGGCTGAACAGGTGGCTGACGGAGCCGGTCGAGCCAAGGTTGCCATCATATTTCGTGAAAACTGAGCGTACGACGCCACCCGTGCGGTTGCGGTTGTCTGTCAAGGCTTCGGCCATAATGGCGACGCCGCCTGGCGCATACCCCTCGTAGCGCACCGCCTCATAGCTGGCCATATCATTGCCGGCCGCCTTCTTGATGGCGCGCTCAATGTTGTCCTTAGGCATGTTTTCCGCGCGGGCAGCCTGAATGGCGAGGCGCAGACGCGGGTTCATCTCGGGGTCAGGTCTGCCGCTTTTGGCCGCAACGGTAATTTCGCGCGCGAACTTGGCAAACATTTTCGCCCGCATGGCGTCCTGCTTGCCCTTGCGGTGCATAATATTCTTGAACTGTGAATGGCCAGCCATCGGGGTCTCGCAGCAGGTCGCTGCAAGGCAGCGCTCTACGCCGCTCTATAGCCCAATGCCGCAGGACTTGGTCAAGGGGGCGGAGCGAGCTATGTTCAAATTTGCGCGGCCGGTCTTAGATCTTATGGGCCATGCGCGCGCGCTTGGTCTCAAGATAGCGCTTGTTATGAGCGTTCGGCTTGACCACAATTCCAACTCGCTCGGTCACGCGGATACCGAGCGCCTTCAAGGCTTGTTCCTTGGCTGGATTGTTCGAGAGCAGTTTGATATCGGGCATGCCTAGGTCAAGGAGGATACGGGCGGCAAGTTCGTAGTCGCGCCCATCGATTGGCGCACCGACTTCTATATTGGCTTCAACCGTGTCGAGGCCCTGATCTTGGAGCGCGTAAGCCTGAATCTTCTTGAACAGGCCAATGCCGCGGCCTTCATGATAGGGCACATAGATAATGACGCCAAGGGGCGCCGCAGTGATGGTCTCAAGAGCAGATTGGAGTTGCTGATAACAGTCGCAGCGCAGCGAGTGGAAAATATCGCCCGTCACACAGCCTGAGTGGACGCGCACGACCGGCACCTCGCCTTTTGGCACGCCCTCCGAGCGATGGACGAGAACGAGTGCTTGTTCTTCGGCAGTGTCGCCTTGATAGGCATGGGCTTCGAGCATCAGCTCGCGGCCCTTAAATGCGATAGGCAGGGTGGTTTGCACCGACCAGTCCTTAGCAAGTTTGAGTGATTTGAGTGCGCCCGTTTTCATGGCGTCTCCGTTCTTTTTATTGGCACAAGGTATGGTCCCTGACTAGACGCAATGATAACCACCAACTCTCTGATGACATTAGAGTTACTGGCCCAACTATTTATAGCCGCTTTTGCCGCGTGTAGATCACCCTACAAGCTAAAATGGGTCACGCGTATGACCCTTATTTGCAGGCAAGACGAGCATTTGGGAGCGCGCAGCCTAGCATTCAATGGGACACTTTGCGCTTGTCGTTGACATTATGACGGGCACAGCCGTTAACGACAGCGTCTCGGATTGGCCCGAGTGCTTCGCCTCTGCTATCGCTTGGCCGCCCGCAACTCATCCCGGAACTAAGCTGCTTGACCCTCGCCTTGACCGCACTAGCGGCCCTTGCCGCCTCGATATTGCTGACCCGCGCCATGATCCCCTGGCTGGCGGAGCGCGGTGCTGTCGCGAGCGAGAACGCGCGCACCATGCATC
>JAYTQI010000396.1:0-3359 GCA_043746825.1 Hyphomicrobium sp.
CGCCACCTGATCGTTGCGCGAGCGTGCGGTGTGCAGCCGCCCGGCGGGCGCACCGATAACTTCCTTCAACCGGCTCTCGACATTCATGTGGACGTCTTCGAGACCTTCCGAGAACACGAACGAGCCGTCCTTGATCTCGGACATGACCTGATCAAGGCCCTTGGTAATCTCACGGGCGTCGGCCTTGCTGATGATGCCTGCTTCCGCCAGCATCGCCGCGTGGGCTTTTGAGCCGCGAATGTCCTGAGGGGCCAAGCGCTTGTCGTAGCTGACAGAGGCGTTGATCTCCTGCATGATCTCAGCCGGTGACATTGCGAAGCGGCCACCCCACATCTTGTTGGCGGATTTGTCAGTCACGATTAGGTCTCCGTCGGCGTATCTAAGCAGTAGCTGGCATAGGTGAGGAACAATGAACGATAAGACCACTGAAAGCGCCGGTAAAACGGTCAAATCTGGCGCTGGCCTTTGGATAGCGGCTTTGGCGGCTGCGATTGGCTTTGGCGCGGTATACGTCACCACCCGTGCCCCTGACAACGCGCCTGTCGCGGCGCCCGCCGCCAATTCGGCTCCAAAAGCCACGACTGGGCCGTCAGACCCGCCCTCTTCTAGCGCCATGACGGCCTTCGTGATGCGCAAGGCCCCCGAGCCGATGCCCGAAATGACCTTCCTGAACGGCAAGAGCGAGCCGGTCACCTTGTCCTCGTTCAAGGGTAAGACGATCCTGTTAAACTTATGGGCGACTTGGTGCGCGCCGTGCCGTGAGGAGATGCCTTCACTCGACCGCCTGCAAAAGGCACTTGGCAGCGACAAGTTTGAAGTTGTGGCGTTGAGCCTTGACCGGCAGGGGCTTGATGCTTCGAAGAAATTTTTGACCGAGGTCAAAGCCGAGAATTTGAAACTCTATGTCGATCCCTCAGCCAAGCAGGGCACCAATCTGAAAGTGATCGGGATGCCGACAACAATTCTCATCGACAAAGAAGGCCGCGAGCTTGGCCGCCTCGCCGGACCGGCGGAGTGGGACTCAGCGGATGCGAAGAAGCTGATTGAAGCGTCGATGAAGTAAATTTCCCCCTCTCCCCATTCCTGCACTTAAATGGCGAGGGGGGACTGTTCTTACTTCTTCTTCGTCTTCTGCGTCAGGGCGGAGGCGGCGGACGGCTTTGCAACCTTGCTTGTTTTTCTCAAGCTATGGGAAACAGCTTCACGTTTTTTCACGCGCCTGAAAACAACACCAGCCTGCTGCTTTAATTTCTCTGTCACCGCTTCCGTCACGAACTCCGAGCGGTTCATTCCCAATGCTTTGACGGTCCTATCGATGCCCAGCACGAGATCGGTTGCGAGCATCAAGTTGTAGCGGGCTTTTTGGCTGATACTAATCAGCGGCACAGCAATAAGAAACGCCCCGGCGGCGATCTCAGCTTTAATCTCGCGATCTTTTTGCAACGCCGAGACGGACCGTGCCTGAGGAAGCTGTTCCCCGTCACACGCGTACAGCGCTAATGCGGCCTGAGCCTGCGTGAAAATATCGTCGTCCTCATCGGCTGCAGAAAAGCAGCCCGGCAAATCTGGAAAGCTGATGCCGAAGGCGCTGTCCGCTTCTTTGTGCACGAGAGCGAAATAGGTGTTCATCGCCAGCTCCTATAACCATCCAGCATGTTTTGCGATATTGCGCGCTGTACCTATTGGTAGGTCTTTTTTAGGGTGCGGTATAATCGTCGTCTTGCCGGATTCTGGATGCCATAGTTTGTGATGCGAACCTTCAATGCTGACAACAAGCCAGCCATCAGTCTTAAGGCGAACCAGTATCTTCCGGCTGTTTCGTTCAACATGCATGCCTGCACCATCTCGGCAAAGTGTGTATAAACATCCACACTAAGAAAGTCAATCCCCGCTGGGAACTGGATACAAGAAAGCTCGCCGGAGCCGCCCAACATCGGGCGCTTCGACGAGCTGAAAAACGTGCGTGTGGGTTTAAAACGGCTACTTCTTCTTCATTTTTTGCGTCAGTGCAGACGCGGCAACTGACTTGGCGGCTTTGGAAGCCTTGGGATCGTTCATGATCGCCGACGCTTTCGAAGCAACAGCCTTGCCGGTGACTTCCATCTTGGTGCGCGATTGCGTCAAAGCCGATGCTGCGACCGACTTCTCAGCCTTGGTCGCGGTCTTGGAGTGGAGGATCTTCGATGCCGTCGAAGCTACTTTTTTGCCCGTGGATTCAGATTTCGCCATTGGTCCGGTTCCCTGCTCTAGGGCCGCGATGACCGCAGCCGCCGGGGCGGAGTCATGGCAGATTCGCTCTCTCTACGGAATCGCCTTGAGCCTCAAACCCAATAAAATCGTATGCCCGTTCTAACCGGGGTACGCGGGTCAGTTGGACCCCCAAAAGGCTGATGCTGGCAGAGCACGGCACCCCAGGGAATCGCCCAATCATCCATCCAGCCCAGTTTTACGATTGGCGGCTAAAGTGGCCGCAGTTAAGGGTTTAATTGCTGATCCGGACAATCGCGATTCAGCTGGTGGACCCTTTGCCCGCATGATGAAAGCACTGGCCCAGACTGCCCTTATAAGCCTCGTTATCCTAGGCCAAGTCTTAGGCTTGAGTGCAACGGCGGCTGCCGAACCAGTCCTAGCCTGTTGTGACGGCCTTGAATCGCGCATCGCAGACCTTGAGGCAACCACCGCCCGCAAGGGCAATCGCCACATTTCGCTAACCGTATCAGGCCTGATCACCCAGCCCTTGATGTTTTGGAGCGACGGTCAGACTCAGGACGTCTATGCCGTCTCTAACGAGGTCAAACGCTCGCGGTTGCGGTTTTCAGGAGACGGCAAAATCGCGCCGGGGTGGAGCGCGGGCACTGTCCTCGAGATCGGCCCTAACCCGTCACCCTTAGCCCCGATGGATCAGTTTCGCTTTGATCCCTCGAGCGGGCATATTGAGGTCAGGCATTCCTATTGGTTCGTCAAAAGCGACGATCTCGGCCAACTTTCCATGGGGCTTGGATCGCAAGCCACCGATACCGCGACCGAGGTCACACTCGCGAATACTTCCAATGTCATGTCACCGGGCCTTCCCATTCTGCTCGGCTATTTCCAACGCGGCTGGTTTATGCGGCGCGATGATGGAACGCTGACAGGCATGCGCTTTGGCGATATTCTATTCCAAGGCCGCAACGACGTTTTGGGCGAGGGCCACCGCTGGAATATGGTGCGCTATGACAGCCCCAAGCTCGCGGGCTTCACGGCGTCGGCCTCGTGGGGTGAAAGCGACTTTGCCGACGCGGCGCTTCGCTACAACGGCGAATTTTTGGGCTTCAAAATTGCTGCCGCCATCGGCATCACCGAATGGACTCATGCCAGCG
>JAYTQI010000397.1:0-3354 GCA_043746825.1 Hyphomicrobium sp.
CCTGTCTCAAGCGGGGGCTGGTATTTGCGCCTCGACGCGGGTGTCGGCCTGATTAATGAGCCGGATGTTTCGGAATCTGGCTGGTATTTCGGCGCGGACGATGGTCCTGTTCCTTTAGCACGCACGATAAGTTCCTCGTGGTTCAATACAGATTTCGAAACTTTCACCACCCTGGGCGGCGGTGTTGGTTATGATTTCGGACACGGCTGGCGATTGGACGTCACCGGCGAAAAACGCTCCAAGGGTGATATCTTTATCAACGGCAGCGATAGTTGGGCCTCCAACGGCTATGATCCAACAGGCGTTGGCGACTTTGCGACATATGGGCCGATTGATAAGTCCGGCCCTGACGGCGCAGGTGGCATTATCGCTGGTAGCGATGGTATCCCCGACAAGAAGACGACCATAACGGTCAAGGAATCTGCCAAGCTTGATGGCACGGTTTGGATGGTCAACGCCTACTACGATCTGATGAAGCGCGGGAGCTTTGTGCCTTATGTTGGCGCAGGCCTTGGCGTCGCCTGGAACGTCATCAGCCGTGGGCATACCGACACCGTGACAACCTGCGACGTGCAGACAATTCCATCGTGTCAGAACCCCCAAGTTAAGTCTTCGACGACGGCGGGCGGCTCTGTCGACCGTGCGACTCTGGCGGCCGCGCTGATGGCTGGCGTCAGTTACGATTTAAATGATATCACCACACTCGATGTCGGGTATCGTTTTCTTTTCATCGGCGGCACTGACGTGCAGACGGATATCGGCGCCTATCACTCCAAGTTGACGGTTGGCGATCAGAACGTTCATCAACTCCGGGCGGGCGTGCGCTTCAACTTCAACTAAATCTCGTCACGGCAGCATTATTTAAGCGGGCGGGTCTCACAAGAGGCCCGCCCGTTGCCGTTGTTGGCAGTGTGGTGAGGGAGAAAATATCCATATGCGTTCCCGGCCGAAGTGCAGCCTGAAGGGCAAACGTAGAGCCGGGATCACGTCCCAGGCCATTGAGCACAGACGTGACCATATCTTGGACGTGACCCCGGATGTTGGCATCGCGCTGTACGCGATGCTTCGTCCGGGGACGCACAGGGATGGAGTTGTTTTCTAAGCCGGATAGCCGTGACCGCGGGCACGGGTCTTGACGGGGGAACGCGTGGGTCCTAGACCGCGTTTTCTTGTAATCGTGCAAAATGCGGAAAGACGTAATGGCAGGCCAGTCAAAGCCCTCAAAGCTTCCCAACAATCCCCGCTTTTCATCGGGGCCGTGCGCCAAGCGGCCGGGATGGACGCTGGACGCATTAGCGGGAGCTTCGCTTGGGCGCTCGCATCGCTCAACGGAGGGCCGGGCGAGGCTGAAGCTGGCGATTGAGAAAACTAAGCGGCTGCTGCGCCTCCCCGATGGCTACGAAGTTGCAATTGTGCCGGGGTCCGACACGGGTGCTTTCGAGTTGGCGATGTGGAATCTTCTGGGGCCGCGCGGCGTTGATGTTTTTGCCTGGGAAGTGTTCGGGCGGATTTGGCTTAAAGACGCATTGGAAGAATTGCGGCTCAAGGATCTGCGCACCTTCGATGCCGATTGGGGCCATTTGCCCGATCTCGCGCAAGCCGATTTCACGCGCGATGTGCTGTTCACCTGGAATGGCACAACCACAGGCGTCAAAGTGCCGGATGGCGATTGGATACCCGATGACCGTCAAGGTCTGACATTCTGTGACGCGACCTCGGCGGTGTTTGCGCAAGACATTGATTTTAGAAAAATCGACGTGCTGACCTACTCCTGGCAAAAGGTGCTGGGTGGTGAGGCTGCACATGGCATGCTGATCCTGTCGCCGCGCGCGATTGCGCGTCTTGAGGCGCACACACCATCCTGGCCAGTGCCGAAAGTATTTCGCCTTAAAGACAAATCGGGTGTGATGCGCGATGTTTTTGAAGGCGTCACGATTAACACGCCATCAATGCTGGGCGTGGAAGATTATATCGATGCGCTGACGTGGGTTGACAGCATCGGCGGGCTTGATGGAACAATAGCGCGCTCAAATCAAAACGCCAAAATTATCTACGATTGGATGGCGCGCTCAGCCTGGGCAAAGCCTTTGGCTGTGGATGCGCGCAACCTTTCGAACACCTCGGTTTGTATTCGTTTTGCTGATCCTGAGGTTTTATCGCGCGGGCCGGACGTGGCTCTCACTTACACAAAAGCGATGGCGGCTTTGCTGAATCGTGAAGACGCCGCCTATGACATCCTGGCTTATCGCGGCGTGCCAGCGGGCTTCCGGGTGTGGACCGGGGCGACGATTGAGGCCGCGGACTTGAGAGCCCTGACCGAATGGCTGGATTGGGCCTTTATCGCGGTTAAGGCTGGCGCGGCTGCATAAATCTCGTCCGTGTGGTTAAAGCGAGGCGTGTCAATGCCTTTTATGGCGGCGCACTCTCGGTCATAATCCAAAGGATTTTTGGCTTCGGCCCCGTCTTAAGCTAAGACGGCAAGATTCAACAAAGGGTTCTCGCTCATGCGTTTCGTGATTTCTCTCTCTGCTCTACTTTGCCTTAGTGCCAGCGCCAACGCCGTCGAGATCATTGCGCCGTCAAAAGTCGAAGCTGTGACGGTGTTTTTGTCCGGAGCCGAAGTGACGCGGACGGCGAAAGTCAAACTCGATAAGGGCGAGCACACCATTGTGTTCAGCGATGTGCCAGCGGTTGCGGTGCCAGGCTCCATTCGCGTTGAAGGCAAAGCAACCGGCAAACTTGATATTGGCTCAGTTGATACCAAGCGCACATTTCTAGGCCGCGCCGAGACCCAGGCCAGTGACGCGGAACGCAAAAAGATCGAAGATGAATTGGATCTGCTCCGAGACCAAAAAGGTGCCGTCGAAGCCCAGGTGCAGGCGTCAGAAACCCAAAAGACGCTGATTGGCAATTTGGCACAGTTGCCGGTGCGGCCCGCACCCGCCGGCGGTCAGGCGGCGAGCCCGGAAGACTGGCCGCGAATCTTGTCCTTGATAGCCCAGGCGACGAATGATGCCGCGCGCGGTGAAGTCGATGCCAAGATCAAGCTGCGCGATCTCGAGCACAAAATCGAAGATGCCGAGAACAAGCTGACAAGCCTGACGCCGCCGAAGAAAGAGCTGACCGAGGTCAAGGTGTTTGTGGAAGCTCAGTCGCCGCTGGAGGCCGATCTGGTGGTGCGCTATCAGGTGGCTTCTGCGGGCTGGACGCCGCTCTATGATGCGCGCCTCCAAACAGGCAGCAAGACGGCGCCGCCAAAGCTGGAGCTGGCGCGGCGCGCGTCCATCACTCAGCATTCGACGGAAAATTGGGACAACGTCACGCTGCAGCTTTCAACCGCGCGGCCGTCGTCAG
>JAYTQI010000398.1:0-3350 GCA_043746825.1 Hyphomicrobium sp.
GCGCGACAGCGCGACCGATGTCACGACTATCGCGGCGGCGGATGTCTTCCAGCACATCTTCATAAGTCTTTGAATGATCGCCACGCGCTTGCAATTCCAGATGGCGGCGCTTGGCGCGCTCTTCCGGCTTAGCGGTGACGTAGATTTTCACGTCCGCGTCCGGGCAGACAATGGTGCCGATATCGCGGCCATCCAACACCGCACCGCGTTTGCCTGAGGCGAAAGTGCGCTGATATGCGAGCAGGGCGTCGCGCACATCCGCAAACTTGGCGACAACCGACGCGGCCTCACCCGCCGCCTCCGTGCGTAACGCGGGATCATCAAGCGATTTGGGATCTAGGCGTTGAGCAGCGGCAAGGGCGGCGCGCTGATCTTCGAGCGTATAGCCTTGACGGGCGACGTCGCGCGCCACAGCGCGGTAGAGAAGTCCGGTATCGAGACACGGCATCCGGTATTGATCGGCGATGCGGCGCGCCAATGTTCCCTTGCCTGACGCCGCCGGGCCATCAATGGCGATGACAACCGGACCCTTAAACCTGACGGCTGAACCAAGTTGTCCCAACAATCCCCCCATCGCCACCGCCAGCCAACACGCAAACAGTATCGCACTGGCGCTCAAGGTGGCGAGCGCACCAACATTGAGCAGGTCAATGGCGCTGCTGATTTCCCTAGGCATCGTCACAAACCACAGCCACGCCAGCGTGGCGATGCCAACAAGCGCCACCACAAACGCCGCCCGGAACCAGCCGCGCCGGAAATTTGCAAATCCCGCTTCGTCGCGCCGCTTCACGCGATAGCCGGTGAAGGCGAGAGCCAAACATAGTGCGAGGAGCACCGCGGCTGTTTGCGCGCCCAGGCTATACAAACCGGTAGGCCATTTGCCTGAGAGCACATTTAGGCAGCCAAGCCCGCCCTGCATCAGGCACGTTGCAATGGTCTCGAAGCTCGGGAGCATGGCCGCGTTCCTCAAGTCCCTGCACTATACCGCGCACCTAGCTTCTCCATCAGCCCCCGGAATTCCGGGAAGCTCGTGGCGATCATCGTCGTGTCATCGACGGTGACGGGGTTTTCAGCTGCCAAGCTCATTGTGAGAAACGCCATCGCGATGCGGTGATCGAGATGGGTCGCAACTTTGCCGCCGCCTTCGACCTTGGCCGCTCCCGTTACGATCAAACTATCGCCCTCAACGCGGGCGTCTACGCCATTGGCATGCAGCCC
Source organism: Hyphomicrobium sp. (assembly GCA_043746825.1). GTDB lineage: Bacteria > Pseudomonadota > Alphaproteobacteria > Rhizobiales > Hyphomicrobiaceae > Hyphomicrobium_B. The sequence goes on from JAYTQI010000398.1 coordinate 1,219, forward strand.
GGCTGCGGTTGCCGCGAGGCGATCACTCTCTTTGACTTTCAGTTCCGCCAACCCATCCATGCGCGTTTCGCCAGACGCAAACGCCGCGACGCAGGCCAGCACCGGATATTCGTCGATCATGCTCGGCGCGCGATGGGCCGGCACATGCACGCCCTTCAATTTTGAATAACGCACGCGAATATCGGCAATCGGCTCGCCGCCTTCCTCGCGCGTATTCAAAAACTCTACAACCCCGCCCATTTCTTTGAGCGATGTATACAGCCCGGTTCGCGTCTCGTTGACCAGCACGCCTTCAATGGTCACATCTGAGCCCGGCACCAGCAACGCCGCGCACGCCAGAAACGCCGCCGAGGATGGATCGCCCGGCACCGTCACATCACGTCCCGTCATCTCGGCATCGCCTGAGACGGTGATATGCGTCAGACCATCTTTCTTGATTGTACGAACGTCCGCCCCGAAAAACCGCAGCATCCGCTCGGTGTGATCGCGCGTCGCTTCTTTCTCAATGACGGTGGTCTCGCCTGCCGCCATGAGACCCGCAATCAGGATGGCGCTTTTCACCTGCGCCGAGGGCACGGGCAGCGTGTACACAATCGGCACCAGATCGCTGGTGCCGCGCATCGTCAGCGGCAGTGTCTCCCGGCCATCCTCAAGAATTTCAAGACCCATCTGTTTCAACGGCCCAAGCACACGCCGCATCGGCCGCTTCGACAGCGACGCGTCACCCGTCATCGTCACGGTCATAGCGTGCCCCGCGACAACGCCCATCATCAGCCGCGTGCCGGTACCAGAATTTCCGAAATCCAACGGCCCATCAGGTGCGCGCAAACCGCCCACGCCCCGGCCCTTGATCTCCCAGCGATCCCCAATTTTTGCGGCCACAGCCCCCAATGCCGTCACAGCCTTGGCCGTGTTGATGACGTCCTCAGCTTCTAAGAGCCCCGTCACCCAAGTTGTGCCGGTCGCCAGCGCGCCGAAAATCAAAGCCCGGTGCGAGATCGATTTGTCGCCCGGCACCCGTACAACGCCCTTCAGCGCCTGTGCTCGATTTGCAGCCAACGGTTTCGGGGCGGCGTGATGCACGGGATTTATTCCATGATTGTCAAAAAGTGCAGGTTCGGACTAGTGCGCTTGCAGGCGCTTGCCGGTTCGGGCGGCGCTGATAGAGGCCCGGCCAATCGCCGCCTGTCAACGCCATTGCAAAAATCGCAAACGGCAGCCTTGCCGCAGTTACCCGCTGATCGCCGGAATTGCTTTTGACAGAGCCCGGCGCCTATGGCAGACCGGCGCCCAATTTCACACACAAGTCGAGGCCAAATCCATGGCAACCAAGCAAGAGCGCGGGACAAAGCGGACCTGCCAGAGCTGCGGCGACCGCTTTTACGACTTAAACTACAGCCCCATCACCTGCCCGATGTGCGGCGAGGCCTACGTCATCGCCTCATCGCCCGCCGCCTTGGCTGCGTTCAAGGCCGAGGAAAAGGCCGCCAAAAAGGTCATGAAGCCCGTATTTATCGAGGAAGCCGAGGCCGCAAGCGAGCTTACTGCCGTTGAGGGCGAGGAAGCGCTGGCCGATGTCGAGGCAGAAGAAACAGTCACCGCCGAAGCCGATGAGACCTTCCTCGAAGAAGAAGAGGAAGAGGGCGTCGACATGTCGAATATTATCGGCGGCCCGACTGAAGGCGACGAAGAGCCCTAAGGACGGCAGCACAATCGTCCTTGCAGTTTCGGCCTGAAGGACTTATCAGGCCGGATGCGCCGGTGTCATCCTGGCGTTCCCAAATGGTTAGGGGCCATAGCTCAGCTGGGAGAGCGCTTGCATGGCATGCAAGAGGTCAGCGGTTCGATCCCGCTTGGCTCCACCAATACTTTCAAGCACTTAGCACCGTTTGGCCCTTGGTGCTGACCCCAAGAAAACGGTACGCAAACGGTACGGTAGAGCGCCGGACGAATCTCGTCTACGCTGTCCGCCTAATCGGGGGCGGCACATGCTGGAAAAGCTACGCAAGGCTGGATACGAAGTCTTGGCGCTGCATCATGCGGCTGCCATCCTTAAGCATGACATGCCACAAGCCATCGCCGACTTGGAGTCGGTACTTATCGGTTTAGAAATTCCGGTGGCCGAGATTGTG
>JAYTQI010000399.1:0-3346 GCA_043746825.1 Hyphomicrobium sp.
CAACGATGATATCCGGTCAAACCGTCGCTGAAAATGGCCTGTGATTTCAGGGGGCGAGTATGAGTAGCGACTTGGCTGTTCGGTGCTGCGACCTGCCGCCTGCTCGCTGAACCCACGTATCCAATTCCCGATACGCCGTGGCGTATACCAGTTGATTTGAACTTCAAGCGCGCTGGGCTTGTCCTCTGCAAACGCATGCTATCCCGCAGTGAACGCAGTGACAGTCTGTTTTATTTGGGTGCTGATGCGGCCGGTTGATGCTGACTTTCATTTGAGCCGGGCGAGTGAGATCATTGTTCCCACCGGCAACGGTGTGTCAAAGCGTTGTAGCGTGGTTTCTCTCTCCGATAGCTTTGACTATGTCTTCGGCGTCGCTCTTAGGCACCGATCCCGCGCGCCTGGAGCCGCCGCATCATGATACGCAAGCCGCCGATTGATACTGCCGCTCAGCAACCGCCGCCGCGGTTCGTCACGGGTTCGATCCGCCGTCATATCCTTGTCATGACTGGGACAGGCGCTTTGGGCTTGATGGCCATCTTCCTTGGAGATCTGGCCAACTTGTTGTTCCTTGGCCAACTTGGTGACACCGAGATCTTGGCGGCTGTTGGATATGCGAGCACATTGCTGTTCTTTTCGACGTCGATGGGTATCGGTATGGCCATCGGCGCGACAGCAGTTGTTTCGCCGGCGATTGGTGCCGGGCAACGCGATGAGGCGCGACGCCTGGCGACAAGTTCCATGGTGCTCACAGCGATTGTCTCGCTGGCGATCGCGTTGATCGTGTGGCCGTTCATGTTTCAGATTGTAGGCTGGCTGGGTGCGCGCGGGCGCACGCAAGTGCTGGCGACTGACTATCTACGGATCATTTTTCCATCGTTTCCGTTCCTGGCGATTGGGATGACAGCCAGTGCAATTTTGCGGTCAGTCGGTGATGCGCAGCGTGCGATGTACGTGACGCTGTCGGGCGCAATTATTAACGTGGTTCTCGACCCGATTTTTATCTTTTCTCTGCAACTTGGCATGCATGGTGCGGCTTGGGCGTCTGTATTGGCGCGTCTCGTTATGGCGCTGGTCGGATTGGCGGGCGTGTTTCGTGTGCACCGCTTGTTGCAAATGCCGTCGGCGCCGGATGTGCAACGGGATGCCGGACGCCTTATGTTGGTTGCCATACCGGCGGTGTTGACCAATCTTGCAACGCCTGCATCAAATGCATTCGTGACCAAATCGCTGGCCAGTTTTGGTGACGCTGCAATTGCGACATGGAGCGTGTATGGGCGCATCAATCCGGTAGCGTTCGGCGCCATCTTTGCGCTGACAGGTTCCATCGGCGCCATCGTCGGCCAAAATTTTGGTGCGCACCAATTTGGGCGCGTGCGCGAGACTGTGACCGAAGCCACGCGGATGACGATCATCTTCACGCTGATAGCGTGGATTGGGCTGGCCGTCTCACCGGGGCTGATCATCCGGAGCTTCGGACTGAGCGGTGATGCGACGCGCCTAGTGTATTTGTTTTGCCGATGGCTGCCACCGCTGTTCGCTTTTCTTGGATTCTTGTTTATCGCTAACGCTGTTTTTAATACCTTGAGGCATCCTCACTACGCGACAATCTTCAATTGGGGCCGGGCCACTCTGGGGACCATACCCTTTGTGTTGCTTGGTGGTTATCTGGGGGGCGCAGCGGGGATATTTGCAGGCAGCTTGGCTGGCGGCGTGATCTTTGGTCTCGGAGCGTTGTGGTTCTCCTATCGCTTGATTGGCAAATTGGAGGCTGATGCCGAAACGCATAAGACTTGATCGCGGCGAGGCGCTCGAACCTGCTCGTTGTCGGACGTATGATCGATAGAAAACACGCTGTTCTGGTTGCGGTCAGCGAGCGTCAGGCCCTTTTTGCAGCTTTGGCGGCTTTGACTTTCAAGGCCTTTGCAACGTCTTTGGAGACGAAACTTGAGACGTCGCCGCTCATCACGGCGATTTGGCGGACGAGTGATGCGGTGATGTGGCGGACGTTGGGGCTGGCAGGAAGAAATACGGTTTCGATGTCATTAGCCATGGCGCCGTTCATGCCGGCCATTTGCATTTCGTAGTCGAGATCGGTGCCGTCGCGGAGGCCGCGGAAGATCGCCTGGGCGCCGCATGCGCGGGCTGCGTCGACCGTAAGCCCGTCAAAGGTTGTCGTCGAGATTCTGCAGCCTGAGCGCTTGGCGATAGCTGCTGTTTCCGACACAAGCATTTGTATTTTTTCTTCAGTGGAGAATAGTGGTGTTTTGCCGGGATGCACGCCGATGCCGATAATCAGCACGTCGACGAGGTGGGCGGAGCGGGCGATCACATCCAGATGACCGAGGGTTACTGGATCGAAAGAGCCGGAGTAAAAACCAATGCGCTTCATTAGGGGGAATGCCGATCAAAGAGCTGGGGTTCGGGAGTTGTAGGTAGAGGTTCAAGCTATTTTGCAAATGAATTTAAGGCGGTGGGAACGAAGTGTTTGGCCCACTCTTGGACGAAGTGGCCAGCTTCGGGAATGACGAGAGGTTCGGAACAGCCTTTTATGTGGCCTGCCAGCGCGCGCATGGATTTTTCATGGAACACTGGATCGGCGCCGCCAATGGCCATGAAGCTCTTTCCCTTCCACTCGTTTTGCCACCAATCGCGAGCGCGGTGCGACAGAGCTACCCCTCCGGCACTTGGATTGTCTGGCACAAGATTTGGAAAACGCTGTACGCCGGCTTTGTATTCGACGCTCGGGAAAGGCGCATCGTAGGCGGCGGCTTCGGCGTCGCTGAGATGGGACGTGCCGCGTTTGATCAATTTGCCGACGGCCATGTCGGGATTGGCGTTTGACCAGGTGCGCCAAGCGAGAAAGCCTTCCGGGAGCGGCGCATCTGCGGTGGCGAAAGCGGTATTCATAATCAGCAGCTTATTGTAGCGCTGCGGATCATCCATTGGCAACGTCAAGCCGAGCAGGCCACCCCAGTCCTGTACGACAAGGAGAATGTTCTTGAGGTCAAGATGGGCGACGAGCGCTTGCAAGCTGCCGCGATGGAAATCGAAGGTGTAGACGGAGGGATCAAACGGTTTGTCGGATCGGCCAAAGCCGAACATATCGGGTGCGACTACGCGGTAGCCTGCTGCGGTGAGTAAAGGGATCATGCGGCGGTAGAGATAGCTCCAGGTGGGTTGCCCGTGCAGGCACAATGCGACCGGGCCGATGCGGGGACCTTCGTCAATGTAACTCATGCGAAGGCCCTCGTAACCAAGAAGATCGTCGATCCGCTTCGGCTCAAAGGGAAAGCCGGGAAGATTCGTGAAGCGCGATTCCGGAGTGCGTAAGGCCGTGAAATCCATT
>JAYTQI010000400.1:0-7435 GCA_043746825.1 Hyphomicrobium sp.
TCAAGATTAGCGCGGATATTGGCACGCATCTCATCGGCTTCGCCGGGTTTCAGCACGCCTTCTTCCAAAAGATACTTCGAATAGATTTCGGTAACGGACGGGTGGTTCTTGATGCGTTTGTACATCAAGGGCTGCGTAAACAGCGGCTCGTCGGTCTCGTTGTGGCCGTAGCGGCGGTAACAGAACATGTCGATGACGACGGGCTTCTGGAAGCGCTGGCGGAACTCGGTCGCGATTTTGGCGACGTGCACGACGGCTTCCGGGTTGTCGCCATTGACGTGGAAGATCGGCGCTTCGATCATCAACGCCACGTCCGAGCAATACGGCGAGGAGCGCGAGTTGTGCGGACTGGTTGTGAATCCAATCTGATTGTTGATGACGAAGTGGATCGAGCCGCCGGTGCGGTGACCGCGAAGCCCGGAGAGCCCGAAACATTCCGCCACCACGCCTTGGCCTGCAAAGGCCGCGTCGCCGTGAATGAGCAGCGGCATAACAGGTGTGCGCTCACCTGGGCCGCAGCCGTGCTGATCTTGCTTGGCGCGGACTTTGCCGAGCACGACCGGATCAACGATTTCGAGATGTGATGGGTTTGCGGTGAGCGAGAGATGGACGTTGTTGCCGTCGAACGAGCGATCAGACGAGGCGCCAAGATGATATTTGACGTCACCCGAGCCTTCGACGTCGTCGGGCTTGTAAGAGCCGCCTTTGAACTCTTTGAAGATCGCACGCAGCGGCTTTGACATCACTGAGGTGAGCACATTCAAACGGCCGCGATGCGCCATCCCTAAGACGATTTCTTTGACACCAAGATGCCCGCCGCGCTTGATGATTTGTTCCAGCGCCGGGATCATGGCTTCGCCGCCATCGAGGCCGAAGCGCTTGGTGCCGGTGTATTTGATATCGCAGAATTTCTCGAAGGTCTCGGCTTCCATTAGCTTGTTGAGGATGGCCTTGCGGCCTTCTGCGGTGAATTTGATCTCTTTCTCTTCGCCTTCGATACGCTTTTGAATCCAGCCCTTTTGCGCCGGGTCGGTAATGTGCGCGAACTGCACGCCGATCTGCTGGCAATAGGTGCGGCGCAGGATCGCCAGGATCTGGCGCATCGTCGCGGTCTCTAGACCCATGACGCGATCAATGAAGATCGGGCGGTCGAGATCGGCTTCGGTAAAGCCATAAGTCTCGGGCAAGAGTTCGCGGTGAACTTTGCGGTCAGAAATTCCCAGCGGATCGAGATCGGCCGCCAAGTGCCCAATCACACGATAGGCCCGGATCAGCATCAAGGCGCGAATACTATCTTGTGTGGCGCGCAGCGAGGCGGCGGGGGACATCTCATAACCCGAGTGATGCGCGCGGGCTGAGAGCTTATCGCGGATGGTGCGCTCGGCTTCTTCGTAATTGCCGGTCAACGCGCCGACGAGATCATCGTTGGCGTGGTCATTGAGCAGGAGCGCGTTGGGGACGGCCCAGGTCGGGCCTTGGAAAGCATTGGGATTGGCAACCGGCTGCTCTTTGAGGCTCTCGAAAAACCGCCGCCACTCATCGCTGACGGCGCCAGGGTTGCGCTCATACTCCGCCTGCATATCCTCGATGTACGGCGCGTTGGCCGCGTTGAGGAAAGAGGTGCGCAGAAAGGCCTCATTCAGCGCTTGTCGTGACATTCGCGTTCACCTTTTCTCGGCTCCAGCACTTTCGTCCGGCAGACTGAAACGGGCGGTCCTGCAACGCCGGACCCATTATGTCGTGCGGCGTGCCTAATGCCGCAAGACCTCAAGCAGTGTTTGTCCAAGCCCAGCCGGGCTTGGCGAAATGGCGATTCCGGCTGAGCGCATAGCGGCAAGTTTGTCTTCCGCTTTGCCCTTGCCACCGGATATGATCGCACCAGCATGGCCCATACGGCGTCCTGGAGGCGCTGTGACGCCGGCGATGAAACCGGCCATAGGCTTCTTACGGCCTTTGGCGGCTTCGCGTTTCAGAAAGTCGGCCGCTTCTTCCTCGGCTGACCCGCCAATTTCGCCGATCATAATGATGGATTGTGTCTGTTGATCTGACAGGAACATGTCAAGGATATCAATGAATTCTGTGCCTTTGACCGGATCTCCGCCAATACCAACGGCTGTGGTCTGACCGAGGCCAACGTCAGTCGTTTGCTTGACGGCCTCATAGGTCAACGTGCCGGAACGCGAGACGATGCCGACAGAACCCTGCTTGAAAATATTGCCGGGCATAATGCCGATTTTGCATTGGTTAGGTGTCAGGAGACCAGGGCAGTTGGGCCCGAGAAGCCTGGAAGAAGAGCCTTCCAGCGCCCGCTTGACCCGCACCATGTCCATCACCGGAATGCCTTCAGTGATGCAGACGATCAAAGGGACTTGCGCTTCGATGGCTTCGAGAATGGCGTCAGCCGCGAACGGTGGAGGCACGTAGACCGAGGTGGCGTTGGCGCCGGTTGCCCGCACCGCCTCTTCGACGCTGTCGAACAACGGCACGTGACAAAGTTCCGGATCGGGGTGTTTGGTGCCACCTTTGCCGGGCGTGACGCCGCCAACGATCTGGGTGCCGTAAGCCCGTGCCTGTTTGGTGTGGAAGGTGCCCTGGCTGCCGGTGATGCCCTGGCAGATCACCTTGGTTTTCTTATCGACGAGAATGGCCATGTATGGTCTTGCGCGCCCCGTTCAAATCAGTGCGACCATGATGACCGTTTTTTTGCAGTGCAGCAAGGGCGACGAAGGTAGGCAAATATGAGCTTTAGAGCTTAGCGGGCGGCGAAATAGCCGGAAATCGCAGCCACCAGCGTGATGGCGGCCAGGATGACGAAGCCGAGCATGGCCGCGCCGTGGCCGTCCGCGCGGTTGAGGAAGAGGGTGACGCAGCCCACTAGGAGCAGGGCGAGGATGACGCCTGCGAATATGCGCGCGGCGGAGATGCCGAAAATGGCGCGCACAATCCATGGCCCGGCGAGGGCTGTGATGGCGGCGGCGATCAGGACGAGCTGGAATGGGGTCATGGAATGTCATAATCCAACAAACGGATTTTCGACACGCACAGAGCCGTAGGTTTGGCCGTGATTCATGTCCTCCGAATACACAGTCTTTGCATCAAGGGCTTCAGCGGCCGCAATAATCGCGCCATCCCAGTAGGAAATTTGGTAGCGCTCCGACAAAGCAATCGCAGTGTTGATCAACGTGGTGTCCGTCGTCACAATCTGCAGTTTCGCAAGCTCCGCAACCAAACGTGCGGCCCTCGCGGCTGACAATGGCTTTTTGATTTTCCGCGTTACCGTCACATAGAATTCTTGCAGCACTTGCGCCGAAAGGCCGAAGCTGCCCTGGGCAATGATCTCGCGTGCCTTTGCTCGCTTATCGGTTTCCTGCTCAGCTCGATCAACCGCGTAGACCAGGATATTGGTATCGAGGAAGACCCTAACGCTCATAGAGGTCTTCGCGCTTCCAGGTGATGGGGCCAATCTCGGCACCGGATTCATCGCTCAAACGAAACAATTCCTCGATTGCGGCTTTCGACTGATCTTCGCGCGTCGCAAGCTGAGTTAGGTGGTCACGGACAATGGCATTTACGGTGGTATTTTTCTCAGCCGCGATGCGCCGGACCTTGGCCAGTACGTCCTCTTCGATGGCAAGGGTGATGTTTTTCATTTACACAGGATATGTGTAACTGTGTGGAAAGTCAAGGCGGGCGCGCTAAGGCATGACGTAAAAATCGTCGTGGAACCGGCGCGGGGAGCGAAGTCGAGAGCGGCGAAGATTGTGGTGGCGGGGGAGTAAGGGAGGTGGGGGTTGGGAGGTTTAGTTGCTGGGGCTAATTATTTGGACCTGCCAGTCGTAGATCAGAATGCTTTTCTCGAATCGTAATGATGACAATATGTTAGCCATTTAAGTTGCTATGTGACGTTAGCGCAACTGTATCCCAAGCGAATCGTACAAATTATATGTGGGTCGTGGACGCCGATTGCAAACGATATTAACTTTCAAGTGCGAGCTTTGTTGGGGTCGCGCGCAGGTAAAATTTTTGTGCGTGTGTGGATCGGCCATGGAACTGGCGACGTTTAAGAGCTACTTAACGAGCATTCCGGGCCAATCTAAGGAACAGAGGGCCGCACTTTGGAGGATCACATGTGTAGAGTCAGTGACGAAGGAACAGGCGGATTCTGAACTGACAGAACCTGCTTCGTACAAGGCGGCCCCTCCGGGGTCGCCTTTTTCTATTCTGAGAGGGCGTCGTGCTTGAGACCATTATAGCGTTTTTCAACAGTAAGCCTTGGGCTGCTATTTTGGTCACCGGCCTTGCTGGTTCGGTTTTGACGGCAATAACAATACAGACTCAGCGCTCAATAAACCGACGTCGTTCGACATTTGAGATGCTGAGTAGGGTTATCTGGGACAAAGACTACATCCAGGCCTCTTCAACCTTCTACCACAACATGAAAGATCAAAAGCTACTGATGAAATACTACGATCAATTCTCAGAGTGCCGCTTACTGAAAAATCGTGGCGAATGGGAACAGATGTCAGAAGACAACAGGAAAAATTTCGAACCTGGAATATCAATTATTACGAGTATCCGATCAGTATTGAATGATCGCGAACTTATGGCAATCGGTATTCGCGAGGGCACATTCGACGAAACTATATACAGACGATGGTGGCACTCGACCTATGTAAAGGAATGGAAAGAATCAAGTGCTCTGGTGGCTCGCATGCGCAGCGACGCCAGCGGTCCCGGAGCTGCAGCATACTCCGAGATGGAATTGCTCGCGCGAAAATGGGAGGCTGAAGGCGCATGGAAGCGCCGCGAAAAACACATCAACATCTTGGGGCGAACGATCACCTTCTCGAGGTCACGATAACAAACGGTGCCGACCGGATTGCTGAAATATACGTTTCGCTCCAAACAGGATTTGTTTCCCCTAAGCCGCCTTTTTCACCTCATCCGTAATCTTCTTTGCAGCATCAGCCAGATCGTCGGCGGGGATGATTTTGAGGCCCGATGACATCAGGATTTTTTTGCCCAACTCGACGTTGGTGCCCTCTAAGCGCACGACCAGCGGCACGGTGATGGCCATCTCGCGCGCAGCGGCGATGACACCCTCGGCGATAATATCGCAACGCATGATGCCGCCAAAGATATTGACCAGAATGCCTTTGACGATTTTGTCCGCTAGAATGATCTTGAACGCCGCCTGGACTTTTTCCTTCGACGCGCCGCCACCAACGTCGAGGAAGTTGGCGGGCTCCGCACCGTAGAGCTTGATGATGTCCATCGTCGCCATCGCAAGGCCAGCGCCGTTGACGAGGCATCCAATCGAGCCATCGAGTTTCACAAACGCCAGATCGTGCTTGGAGGCTTCAATTTCGGTCGGGTCTTCTTCGCCGAGATCGCGCATCTCGACAATCTCGGGGTGGCGGTACAGCGCGTTAGAATCGAAATCCATCTTGCCGTCGAGGCAAATCAGCTTGCCGTCTTTGGTGACGACCAAAGGATTAATTTCGAGAAGGCTCATGTCCTTTTCAACGAACATGCGCGTCAGGTTTTCAACGATTTTGCTGCAGTCCTTCACTTGATCGCCCTTTAGGCCGAGCGCGAAGGCGATCTTGCGGCCATGAAACGGCTGATAGCCGGTGGCTGGGTCAATCGAGACGGTGTGGATTTTTTCCGGCGTGTCGTGCGCGACCTCTTCGATGTTCATGCCACCGGCTTGGCTGACGATGAACGAGACCCGCGAGTTGGCGCGGTCCACGAGCACTGACAGATAAAGCTCGCGATCAATCGCCGAACCGTTCTCGATGTAGAGCCGGTTGACGACGCGGCCAGCGGGGCCAGTTTGCAGCGTGACCAGCGTTTTGCCGAGCATCTGTTCAGCAAATGTTTTGACTTCGTCGATCGATTTGGCGAGACGGACGCCGCCTTTGTCGCCCGCGTCCTTTTCCTTGAATTTGCCTTTGCCGCGCCCACCGGCATGAATTTGCGCTTTCACAACCCAGACCGGCCCGGGCAATTTTTTTGCAGCCGCGACAGCGTCTTCGACGGTGAAGGCCACGTGCCCGTCAGGTGTTGCGATGCCGTACTGGCGATAAAGCTGCTTGGCTTGGTATTCGTGGATGTTCATGGGGGTTCCTTAATATCTTCTCCCTCTCCCCGTTTCTGCACTTAACGGGGAGAGGGTTGGAGTGAGGGGCGGCAACACCTTCGAACAAGCGGCTGCCCCTCACCCTAACCCTCTCCCCACGCAAGTGAAGCGCGTGGGGAGAGGGGATTCCTTCTTAAGCCAAACTCGGCTGAATCGTCTTGCACGCCTCGATCAGGCCCTGCACCGACGCGACCGATTTGGCAAACATGTCCTTTTCGCCTGCGTCCAAGTGCAGTTCGATGATCTTTTCAACGCCGCCCGCGCCGATGATCGCGGGCACGCCGACGTAGGTGTTCTTCAAGCCATACTGGCCATTGAGATGCGCCGCGCACGGCAGCATACGCTTTTTATCGCGCAGATAGCTCTCGGCCATGGCAATCGCGGATGCGGCTGGGGCGTAGAACGCCGAGCCTGTGCCAAGCAACGCGACGATCTCGCCGCCGCCGCCGCGGGTGCGCTTGATCATGGCATCCAATTGTTCTTGGCTAAACATGCCAAGCTTGATGCAATCGGGCAGCGGCACGCCGCCGATGGTCGAATAGCGCACCATCGGCACCATATCATCGCCGTGGCCGCCCAAGGTCATGGCCCGGACGTCTTCAATCGAGACGCCAGCCGCTTCGGCCAGGAAGCACGAGAACCGCGCTGAGTCCAAAACACCGGCCATGCCGACGACTTTGTTGGCGGGGAGCCCTGAAAACTTCTGTAGAGCCCAGACCATGGCATCGAGCGGGTTGGTGATACAGATCACAAAGGCCTTGGGGGCGTGCTGCTTAATTGCGGCGCCGACCTGCTCCATGACTTTGAGATTGATGCCAAGGAGATCGTCGCGGCTCATGCCCGGCTTGCGCGGCACACCGGCTGTGACGATGCAGACGTCCGCGCCCGCAATCGCGGCGTAGCCGTCTGGGCCCGCGCCCGACAATTTAGCGTTGAAGCCTTCGACCGCCGCTGTCTGCGCCAGATCGAGGGCTTTGCCCTTGGCGACGCCCTCGATGATGTCGGTCATCACGATATCGCCGAGCTCTTTGAGGCCAGCCAGCAGCGCCAGCGTGCCGCCGATTTGTCCTGAGCCGATCAATGCGATCTTGGTGCGCGCCATGCAGAATTCTCCTGAAGTGAGGCTAAAGCCCTCTTGATTGAGCAACTGCGTAATGAATTTCGCAAGTGCGTCAAGCTCAAGCCCCCAAAATCAAACGAAAGTCGGATCGTGCTACTTTCGGCCAGCCCGGTGGCGGGTCAAATAACCCTCAGAGCGCATTTCCATAAGCCGGGAGGCTGTTCGCTCGAACA
>JAYTQI010000401.1:0-17980 GCA_043746825.1 Hyphomicrobium sp.
CGGCGCGGAAAGTGATGGCGCCTGCAACGCCTATCATTTCCCCGGCACCTTCTACGACTATCGCTGGAGCACCACGCTGGCGCGGCGCGATAAGATCAATACGGACGCGACCAACCGGTTTGCGTCTGGTCCCGATGGTCACGGCGGCTTGGTAAATGTGCCTGGCGACTGGAGAGAAATCCAAGGCACGATGTGGTATCACGACCACCGTTTCTTCTACACGGCCGAAAACGTGTATAAGGGCAGCGCCGGGATGATGAATTACTACTCGGGCCGTGACCGCGGCAATGAAGTCATCAGCGATGGCGTCAACCTGAAGCTGCCGAGCGGCAAGTTGCTCGACTGGGGCAACATCGACTTCGACGTCAATTTGTTAGTTTCGGATGCGGCGACGACGGCTCCAGACGGCCAATTGTTCTTCGATATTTTCACCACCGACGGTTTTGTCGGCGACATGCTGCTGGTCAACCACCAGTACGCGCCGTTCATGGAAGTGTTGCCGCGCAAGTACCGCTTCCGCATCTTGAACGCGTGTATGTCGCGCTTCATCCGGCTGGCGCTGGCAGACTCAAGTGGCAATATCGTGCCATTCCAATTCATCGCCAACGATGGCAACCTGGTCGTCAATCCCATTCTGATGACGGCATTGGAAGAGCAGGGTGTGGCTGAGCGCTACGACATTGTTATTGATTTTGCGCGCTTCCGTATTGGTGACAAAGTTCGCCTCGTCAACATCCTGCAACAGACGGATGGCCGTAAACCAGATTTCTCGGTTTCCTTATCGAACGCATTGGCAGGTAACCTTCTTGATCCGGCAGTAGGGCCGATCATGGAATTCCGTATTGCGCCGACGGTCGATAGCGTCGATGTCCAAGGCTATACGCACACGGCCGCAGGCGCCGCGACGCCCGCACCGCTTCCTTTGAAGCTCACCGATCAAATTCCGGTCGTCACGCCAGTTCGCGAACGGGTCGTAGAGTTCGGCCGCGTGCAAACCGGCGACTCACGCGATCCGGTCACGGGTCAATGCACGCCCAATTGTCCCGAAGGTATGCCGTTCCCGTGGACAATCATCGTCAACGGCCAAGCGGCGCATTCGATGAACGCGAACCGCATCTCGCTGCTCATTCCTAAACCCGGGGAAGTCGAACACTGGACCTATATCAATGGCGGCTCGGGCTGGGATCACCCAATCCATCTGCACTTCGAGGAGGGTGTGACAATTGATCGTCCAGGAAGCGGTAGCGGCATCGGACCGACCGAGAGACTTGTGCGCAAGGATGTCTGGCGCTTGCGGCCGGGCGGCAAGGTCAAGTTCCAGGTCCAGTTCGGCGAGTATGGCGGATCTTACGTGAACCATTGCCACAACACTGTGCACGAAGACTTCGCGATGCTGTTGCGCTACCAGCTCCTCGGCAACGCAGGTACCCCACAACTTCACGTCACGCCAACGCCAAATCCGTCACTTGACGGTGTGACGTTTACAACGCCGACTATCTTGCCCGAGGGATTGCCACCAGGTACAATAATTTAACGCCCTGTGCCCTTTAATATTGGGCTTGCAAGAATATAGGAGAGGCTATCAATCGGCCTCTCCGGAAGACGTTTGATTTGAGGGACTGTATGCCCCGCTGGCTAATTCCGATTTTGGCGTTCTTGGTACCCGTCGCGATAGGCGCCGCTTTGACACGCGTGCCCGCCAACTTGCACGCTGCGGCAGCTGGGTCTCCATGGAACGGCGATTATTTTCCAAATTCGACGGTTATCGCGCAGGACGGAAAGACCTACAAATTCTATGACGATTTGATCAAAGACAAGACTATCGTCATCAATTTTATCTTCACGGGTTGCACGCAGCTCTGCCCCTTGACCACCGCGCGGCTCGCCCAGGTTCAGGAGCAGCTTGGCGATGCAGCCGGGCATGATGTGTTTTTCTATTCAATTTCGATGGATCCTGAGCACGATACGCCTGAGGCTCTGAAGAAATTCGCCGATGGGTTCAAGGTCAAGCCGGGCTGGCTGTTCCTCACCGGAAAAACAGACGAGGTCAAGGTGATCCGTGACCGGCTGGGCGAGCGGAGTCGCGATAAGAGCGAGCACCAGGCCGTTGTGATCATGGCCAATGACAAGACCGGTGAGTGGAAAAAAGACTCGGTCATGTCGGAGATCGATCACATCGTTGATACCATCCGGAACCTTGATCCTGTTTGGCGCGCCAAGCCGCAGTTGGTATCGGGCCCTGGTAAGCTGACGGGAAGCGAAATATTGCCTTTCAAAAACGTCATGGGTCAGGCCCTGTTCATACGCGGTTGCTCGACTTGCCACACGGTTGGCAGAGGCGACCGGGTTGGGCCCGATCTCGCTGGCGTTACATCTCGGCGGAGCCGGGAGTGGCTTTCGAGTTTCATCACTCATCCTGACAAAGTACGTGAAGCAGGCGATCCGATCGCGCTGGAATTGTTCGAAAAATACAACCGCGTGAACATGCCAAGCCTGGGCCTCAGCGAGGCCGATGCCGCCGACGTCTTGAGCTACATCGAGGGCGAAACAGAAAAAGCCAAGATGTCGGAAGCCGCGAAGTAGCCAGCTATTACCTGCGACTGATCTTAGTCCGGTGGTCTGATCCGACTTCAGGCCCGTACCGCTTTGGCTTGGTTTTAAATGAAATCGTTAGGCGAATGTGCTAGATCATTGGGTAATCAACTGACCTTGTTGATCACTGGAGCATTCTTAGAGCCGCGTAGAGTGTCAGAGTGGGCCGAAGAACACCATGCATCACGGTTTGAGCATAATTCTGCCGCTTGCCGCCGAGGACGCTACAATAGTTTCAGACCGGATCAGAATTGCGATTTTCGACGACCATGCGCTTATCCGTGAAATGATCGCCAAAAGCCTCAGTGCAATGCCGGAATTCGAGGTGGTGGCAACGGGCCAGTCAGCCAGTGACGCAATCACAGCAGCCGAAACACAGCTTCCTGATGCCATAATTATGGACGTCAACATGCCTGGCGATGGCATCAATGGCGCAAGGGATATCAAGACACGGTTTCCCGTCATCAAAATTATCATGCTGACGTCCGATGATAGCGAGCATCTTGTCAATTTGGCACTTCGTTCGGGCGCTGTAGGTTACGTCATCAAGGGCAGCCCAGTGCGGGAGATCGCCAGCGCAATCGAAAGCGCTATGGCGGGTTACTCATATATTTCTCCGGGACTTGCCTCTAAACTCTTGGCACCACGCCCGTTTGGTGCGCCTTGGTTCGACGATAGCGTGGCAGCACCCTTCGAGATTACGGACACTGAAACTCAGATTCTCAGCCGCTTAGCACAGGGACTGACGAACGAAGAAATCAGTGCAGGCGTAGGACTTGAGCCGCGTACAGTGGCGAAGTTCTTGACAAATATTCTCATGAAACTTCATGCGTTTGAGCGCACCGAGGAAATTATTCGCATGCAGTGAACTTGCGTCGTAGGATTTCATGCGCCCGGCTGCTTGCGTTTGGCAACGAGTGCGGCTTCAACGCGGTTTCTGACCTGCAACTTGTGCATGATGTTGGTCATGTAGTGCTTGACGGTCTTCTCGCTGATATTCAAAATTCGAGCGATTTCTTTGTTTGTCTTTCCCACTGCTACAGAATCCAGGATCTGCTCTTCTCGCCGCGTCAAGGCTGGCAAATCGTTCGCTGCGGCGGGTGTGGCTTGGGTCGATTTCATCATTGTCAGGAGCCGCGCAGCAAGCTGCGGCGTGACGTAGCTGTCACCTTGATTGACAGCGTGGACGGTGCGGATCAACTCCTGTGCGCCAACGCCCTTCAAAATATATCCTCTGGCACCTGCTTCGAGGGCATCGGAGACGTGTTTCTCGTTCTCGGACGCGGTCAGCATCACGACTTTGACATAAGGGCAGAGCCGGGCGATCTCACGCATAGCTTCAATACCGCCACCGGGTATCGAGATGTCGAGAAGCAGGACGTCTGGCAGAATATCTTGAGAAATTTGGATAGCTTGCTCGGCTGTGGCACCCTGGCCAACAACCTCGAGGGTCTTGTCGGCGCCAAGAGTTGCGACAACGCCGTCCCGAAATAGCGGATGATCATCGATAACGGCAATCCGGACCTTGTCTGATCCGATAATGTTACTGCTGGTCTGCATAATTACGTTCCCGCCAATTCAGACGCATTGCGTCTGTATAGGCCTAAGTCAATGGATGCAATGACTTTGGCGCCCTGGCCAGGTTCCGATTGGATAACAAGCGTACCGCCAAGCGACTGGAGGCGATCACGCAGCCCTGCTAACCCTAAGCCTTTTTGACCGTCGATATTCAAATCTTCGGCTATTCCTGGTCCTTCGTCGGAAACAGTGATCGTTAGCTTTTCGCCAACCATTGCTGCAGTGACGGATTGCCCTTTAGCCCCGGCATGACGGAAGGCATTGTTGAGAGCTTCTTGGGTAAACCTATAGGCACACGTTAGAATTGCCATGTCAGCATTGCTTGGCAAGTCCTGCGCAAGGTTAAGTTTGACCCGGCTCCTGGACCGGCGCTCATGGTTCATCACTGCAAACTCGATGGCCTGACCGATGCTTGCACCTTCAAGTTTTGGCAGCGACAAACCGGAACTCAAACCGCGCATTTCGGTGAGTGCGTCCCGGAGCGCGTTCTCGATGGCGTCGATTTCAGAAATCCCGGCCTCCCCCGCTTTGTCGAGGAATGGCTGGCGCACAGCCTCTAGCCGCAACAATGCAAGAGCGATAAGTTGCACTGGGCCGTCATGTAATTCGGCACCAATTCTGCGCAATCCACGATCATTGGTATCGGCAGAGCGGCGGTTGGCATCCATCAATTTGCCCTGCAGTTCTGAATTGTGAACGAGCAGCCCTGACAGAGTTGACACCCTTTCAGACAGGTCTTGCCGCTGCTCGACGATCGTCCGGCTGGCTTTGCGGACAATGCTAAACAATGATGTGATCATCGCCATGGACAGCAGGCCTGCGACGCCACCCGTCTTGTAACGGACGCGCCTGAGATCGGCAGCCAGATCCTGGGCGTCTTCGTCAAGCTCGACGACAGCGATGACCCGGCCGGATGCTGGCTCATGCATCGGCGCGAAAACTTTCAGCAGTGGAATGCTGGTGGACGTAAGTTCAAAACGGCTTTCGATCGATCCGTCCCAAGCCCTCGCAACGGCAATCGGGGCAACACTGGGCGTTGTGTTCGCATCGTTGAATGCGGAGAACGCAACGTTTCCGTCCGGGGTCCACACCGTAATGCCAGCGATCGAGCGCCCAGGTTTTGAATGCTTCAGAATTGAGACCAACGCATTTCGTTCAAAGAGAGATATATCATTGCCATGCGCCAAGTCTTGTAAATGCGGCTCGACAAAGCTGTCCAGGGAAAGTGCTGTAGTGGTGGCTGCGTGCTCGACAACGCCGCGCTCAATACGGCCGCTGACCCACCAGGTCAGAACAGACATTGCAAGGCCAATCACAGCGGTTGCAATGATTGCAAAACGAGTTGCGAGATCGAGGGCGTCCCAGAAGGAAGAAATAGCGCGTATAGCCTCGGAAGGTGCGTGGCTCATCTGTGGTGATATCGGAAATTCAATTGGACGTGAGGGGTTATTCTCGCCGATCATAAGACCCGGATCGTTGTCGTCGCCCTGCCAACATGCGCGGGATGATCAGCGTCAACGTTGTGGACCTGACGGCGTGCGCCATCCAGGAACTCAATGGTTACTTTATACTCTCCCGGACCCTCTACGCCGCCCAGTGCTGGATCGAGATCAATGAGCAGGTCGTGACGTGAAGCCGTTGCCAAGCGCACGGGCTGTTGTGGAGCAACCGAAATCCAATGCGTCCACGGCCGCTCTTCGCTGCCAAGCGCGTTGCCGTCTACCGAGACGATATCTGCGTTGAGCCTTTCGATTTCGACCTTTACCAGTGAGAAGCTTGCATTCATCAGCCGTAGCAAAACCTTGTCACCAAGTTTGGCTTCAATCGCGACATCCGGATGATGCAACACTTCGGTATTAGGCACGCCGTTGATCAAAAAATATTTTGGCTTGAATTTTTGCAAGCGTGAGTCCTGTGCCGCAGACATGCTATCTAACTCACTCGCATGCCACGCGGGATCGACATCATCGAACACCCAAAATCGTTC
Organism: Hyphomicrobium sp.; assembly: GCA_043746825.1. Classification (GTDB taxonomy): domain Bacteria; phylum Pseudomonadota; class Alphaproteobacteria; order Rhizobiales; family Hyphomicrobiaceae; genus Hyphomicrobium_B. The sequence continues at coordinate 6,158 of JAYTQI010000401.1, forward strand.
GACGTCATAGGTGGGCCCGTTGCGATAGGCACACGGACGGCCATACTGATCAGGTTCGGCATCAACCACGATCACCCCGTACAGTCCCATTTCGAATTGGTGCGCGGTGCTAGCATGACTCTGATAGAACCAAGTCCCAGCGTTGCGCGGCTGCCATTGATAGATATGGCTTTCGACGCTTTCTAAGCAGACGCCTAATGAGAGGTTCAAACGGCTTATACCTTGCCCCTGCTGCATAATAGGACGCTGCTTGCGCTGACGTGTTTCCAGCTTGATCTGAGCCTGCTGACCTTCACGAATGCGGATTAGCGGCGAAAGAATTGCGCTGGGGTGTGTGGGAATTTGTGGATTGCAGAAATTGCGGAAGGTAACAGATTGCCCGTCAGGCATAGTCAAGCTGCGGTCGTCAGCGATCTTGCGTTCGAAAAAAGCTGCCGGTTGCTTCCAAAGACCATTGGCGGTGTTCGGGTCTGTTGGAACGGTTGGCGCCGCTGGAACGCTTTCATTGGTCTCCGCCCGCGTCGTCTGTTCGGCAATATCACGGGCTGTAGCTCCAGCCGATAAATAAGAATAACTCTGTTGACGCACAATAACTTCACGCTCTTTACGCATTGTCATAACAAAGTCCCGCAAAATGACAGTGGCTGACAAAAAACTTACATGAAGATTACATGCAAATTAAATTCACATCAATCGAATTTGAGGTATTGACTTAATGTTTCTGCAAGATTCAATTGTCTGTTGTAATAGGACAATAGTGTCTAATTAGAGAGCTGCGGAACAGCAAAATGAGGCACGCATTTCCCGCTGCATTGCAATTGTGATGCCTATTTCCAGTTGTGCTGCAAAGCCCGCGTGGCGCTCTTATTCTTCCTTGAAGGCGCGAGCAATCTGGTCGTTGAAGGGTTTTAACAGATACGAAATAGCCTTGCGCTCGCCAGTCTGGACGAATGTTTCAACGGGCATGCCGGGAACGAGTTTTAGCTTCCGCGCTGCTTCCTCTTGTTCGGGCGCAATGGCGAGACGCGCCGTAAAATAGGAAACGCCAGTTTGCGGCTCTTTCGTCATATTGGGGGCAATTTGCGTTACTTCCCCTTTGAATTCAGGGGTCGTACGTTGATTGAATGCGGAAAATCTCAAAGTTGCGGGCATGCCAACGGCGAGCTGATCGACGTCGGTTGGTGCCACGTGCACTTCAATCGCGAGCTTTTCGTCATCTGGGACAATCATCATCAAGGTTTCAGCCGGATTGATGACGCCACCGACGGTGTGAACGGCCAACTCATTCACCCGGCCCGATCTCGGCGCCTTAATCTCAATGCGGTCGAGCTGGTCCTTTGCTGCAGTCTGGCGTTCAGCCAACTCGCTCAAATGGCCTTCAACTTCGCGCAGTTCTTTCATGGATTCCGAGACCATATTCTGGTCCTGCGAAATAATCTGCACCTCGATTTCGCTTATTTGGCCCTGGGCTTTAGCGATATTGGAAACAAGGCTTCCTTCCTCACCTTGCAGGCGGGTGAATTCCCGATCCGTGGTGAGCTGTTTCGTGACGTTAACTAGCTCTCTCTTGCGCATGTCCTGAACCCGAATTTGCTCCTCACCCATTAACTCGACTTCGGTTTTCTTGGCGATGTGCTGAAGCGTTAAGCCTTCGATTTCCTTGCGAAATTGGCCAATCCGCTCTCTGAGCTGCTTTTTCTGACCTTCCTTGGCGGTCATGCGGGCTTCGAAAAGCCGGCGTTCGCTCGCGGCGATTGTTGCAGCGTCAGGGGAGCTTTCCTCAAACCCTTTAGAGAAGGCGACTTTGCTCGCCTGATCGCGCTCCGCTTCGAGACGCGCCTTACGGGCTTTGAATTCGGTTTGCTGAGATGTAATCACTCCGAGATTGGACTTTGCCTGAGTGGCGTCGAGGCGGACAAGCACGTCGCCAGCATTGACTTTATCGCCGTTCTTAACATTGAGTACGCTGACGATCCCGCCTGTTGGATGCTGGACCTTTTTGTCACTGCTATCAACCACGACGATACCCGGCGCAATGACGGCGCTCGACAACGAGGCCATGGCACCCCAGCCACCAATCGAGCCAGCAAGGAAGACGGTCAACACCATTCCATATGCCAGCCGCCGCCGGATCTGGGGCTCGACAGGCGTGGTTTCAGAGGTGCTCTTTGGCGCAGTGGCCATGTCGATATCTCCGTATAGTGTCAACGTACCTTGTCGCCAGCCAGCATCGGCATGCTCACGACGGGAGCGGCTTGTTGCGTGGCTTTGCGAATAACTTCATCGCGCGGGCCAAACGCCGTTAGCTGCCCATTGCCGATCACAGCTACCAGATCGACAGCTTGCAGAACGGTTGGGCGGTGGGCGACGACGACAGCAATGCCGCCGCGCGCCTTGACAGCCAGAATAGCGCGCAACAGCGCTGCGTCTCCGTCGGCGTCAAGATTTGAGTTCGGCTCGTCAAGTACGACAAAGAATGGGTCACCGTAGAGGGCACGGGCAAGACCCACGCGCTGACGTTGGCCCGCCGACAACGAAGTGCCTCGGTCTCCAATGCGGGTCTCATAGCCGTTGGGTAAGCGCAAGATCATCTCGTGCACGTCAGCCGCTCTGGCGGCAGCAAGGATCATGTTGCTGTCGGGATTGTCGTAGAAGCGCGAAATGTTCTCGGTAATGGTGCCTTCGAACAATTCGACTTCTTGGGGCATGTAGCCGACATAGCGGCCGAGGCTCGCATTTGACCAACGCTCAATGGCGGCGCCATCGATCCGGATTGAACCGCGTGCAGCTTGCCAGATGCCGACCATCGCCCGCGCCAGCGTGGACTTGCCAGCAGCACTTGGTCCGATAATGGCAAGCGCCTGGCCAGCCTTGATCTCCATTGTGACGTTGTTCAAGACAATTCTTTGGCCACCGGGAATTGCGACGGTTAAGCCTTCGACAGAGATGCCTTTCGATGGCTTGGGCAACTCAAGCGGGGTTTGCTCCTTAGGCAGTGAGCCAAACACCGTATCGAGCCGGGCAGCGCATTGGCGCGAGGCCACAAAGCCCTTCCAGTTGGCAATGGCGATTTCGATCGGCGCGAGGGCCCGTGCCGACGCGATTGAGACGGCGATAATAGAGCCCGCCGACATCTGGCCATTGATGGCTAGATAAGCGCCGGTGCCAAGCAATGCCGATTGCAACAACATTCGGAACACTTTGCCGGTGACGGAGAGCCCGCCGCCGACATCGCTCAAAGCTTCCTGGGAGCTAAGATGGCGTTCATTGGCTGCATTGAAGCGGCGCAACATATTGCCGCCGAAGCCCATAGCGCGCAGCACTTCCGCATTGCGTTCACACGCTTGCGCAATACTCAGCCGCTCTGTCGCCGCCGCTGTAACACTGCTAGAAGGCTTCTTGATCTTACTTTCTGAGGTCAGCGTCAGCGCGAGCATGACAAAGACGCCGCCGAGTGTCACGACACCCAGCAAAGGATGGAGCAGAAACACAAAGCCGAGATAGAGCGGCATCCACGGCGCATCGAATATAGCAACGGGTCCGGGCCCTGCAAGGAACGCGCGGATGGTATCGACGTCGCGCAGGGGCTGAAGGGATTCTGATCGCGAGCCGCCATAGAGCGGCAACTTCATGGCTGCGTCGTGGGCTTTAGCCGACAATTGCCGGTCAACACGGCTGGCGAGTCGGACGAAGATCTGACCGCGAATGATCTCCAGTGCGCCCTGGAAGATGTAAAGCACGACAGCGAGGGCTGAGAACGCCACGAGCGTTGGTACGCTCCGGCTCGACAACACGCGGTCGTAGACCTGGAGCATATAAAATGAGCCCGTCAGCGCGAGAATATTGACCACGCATGACATCAGGCTGATGGGTGGAATGAGTGATGAGAGTGAGCCAAACGCCGCCCTGACTTCCCGCACTTTCGCTGTGTTACTCGAACTCGCCATGTAAGCAGCCCCTCTCCCAGAGCTTAAAATTAACCAACTCAAATGTCGTCTACGTGCCCGCCGCTAAGCAATTCTGGGACCAAATCCCTCATTGAGGGATCAGGTTCCGCGCGTAGTCCCGTCTACATCAATCCCGGATCTCCATGTCCCATCGTGTTAAAGCTCCGGATCGTAACCACGTTTGACGTATCGAACACAATGACGTCGTCGTTGCCTGTCGCGGACAGGGCATTGGCAAATTGCAGCGCATCGAAGGCTTCAGTGATCGGGTTGGCGTCGTGGGCCGCCGTCTCTTCATGAATTTCGGGCGCGACAGCGTCGCCGCCGAAACCTTTAGCAAAATGGAAATTGTCATTGGACGCCATGGACGAACCGCCTCCTTGTCCGGAGCCTTCGTCGTCTTTCGTGTGATCCGTGCTGCCGCTGCTGCCAATCGAATCGTCAAGGCGCGCGCCCGTCAACAGCGTTATGCTATCCGAACCGGAATAGTGGCTTGAACTATTGCCATCGCTTCCGCTTGTTCCATTCAGATGTGGCGATCCAGAGCCGTTTAAATTTGAACTTGGGCAGGTGAGCGTTTCGATTGTGATCGCAACATCCTGAGCGGTTGGTCCGCTGAAGGCGAGAACAGAAAATGCTGTGCTGTCAGTGCCACTTTGGCTATCGTTGGCACTGAGCAAATGAATCTGGTCGCTGGCGAGATCGACGTGCACAGTATACATGGGAGGCAGCGCGACCGCATCTGCGGGCGGACCACTCGATCCAGACCCTGCTATCGAGTTGTCAATTGCTTGGTTACTTACCGAGTGGTCACTCGGGCCTGACGCCGTATCAGGCGGCCCGCTTGAACTTGAATTACTGCTAGACGATCCAGCCGGGCCTGACCCGCTGCCGTCTTGGCCACTGGTAAAATCAATTGGCACAATGATAGTGGCCAGCGCCAACGGCACGTCTGCGGCTGCTCCACTTAAACCAGATGCTGAGCCTGAGTTGTCAGCAGCCGGGCTAATAACCGTGTGGTCGCTTTGGCCTGACGAAAGATCAGACGCGCCGTTCGATCCTGTGCCTGAGTTACCGCCTGAATATCCAGCGCCGTTATCGGCATGGCCACTGGTGTTAGGCGTGTATGTAGCAAAAGCAATGGCTTCAGTAAGGGCCGGAAGGCTTGCGGGGCTAACTGTAGAGTCTTCCGCAGGTAGAGCAGGCGTGGTGATCGATACTGAAAGACTCGCAATGCTGTCAGGACCAGAATGCGCGTGAGCGTCGGCAGGCGAGCTAGTCGAGAAAACCTGCGCGCCAATGTCCGATCCGCCACCGCCTGCCTGAGTGAATACGACGATGAATTGCCCGTCGGGAAGCGCGGCTACACTGGCGCTGCCGCAATCGGAGCTGGGTGAGCCGCTGCCTGAACCCGGGCCTGAATTGTCGTGATGAATATCAAAAGTATTGCCTAGTTTATTGCCGTCAAGATCAAAGCGGGCGCCGGTCACGTCGTTGTGGCCGTCGCTGTATGTTACGATCAATGATGGATTGGCAGTTCCGCTGGTGACCGTAATAGAGACATCGTGCGGTAAATTCGTGAAGTGGGCGAGGAACAACGTGGTTGTGGGCGGCGTCCATTGTCCGTGATCGCCACGGCGATACACCGCAGCATCGTGATCATAGCCTCCCGTGGTTGTGACTTGGAGCCAGCCAACAATAATATCACCGTTATCGTCGGACGTCAGCTCTGGCTGGGTACCGTCGGCGACGCCATTCGGCATCAGGCCTGACAGATCAAGATCCTGGAGCTGCGCGCCGTTCGAGGTGTCAAGAATGACGCCCTTGATCACCGAGTAGCCGGTGTCGCTGGCGGCAGGCGCAACCCAGGTGACGGCCAGGGCTCCATCGTGCAGGCCCTCAGCCTGTGGGGCGCGGCCAATAACCGGCGTGCCGCCATCCGTCAATTGGAACGGTTTGTCATCATCGCCGCCTGCGCCGCAATCGTGCCCAAGCGCGACGAGGCCCTGCCAGCCATCGGAATGCGCTGCGTCGGCAGGTTTAAGTTCTATCGCGAAGACCTGAGCATTGATGGCGCCGAATCCCGCAGCGTTGGAATCCTTGACCCACACGATGGCCAGTTCAGCGGCAGGCTGCGGCGCAGCCGGTTGCTCGCCTGCCGTTTCATGAGCCACTGTTGTGCCGGTGGTCTCGTGTTGGCTTTCTTGAACTTCGTGCTCAATACCCGCAATCGAAATGCCCGAAACAGTCGAATTAGGGTTATCTGCCAGGGTTACAATGGTCGGTGTATGGCCTGCAGCCGCACCGTCTTCGCTGTAGACCTGAACGGCAATTTCTTTGACTGTGGCGCCTTCGGCAGTGGTGGTGTTCTGGACCCAGGCCACGCCGACGCCGCTGCCAACTGCCGTTAAACTCGGACCGAGGTCGAGCGACGGGTGGCTGGCGTCAGAAGTAATCGCGTCTTTCGTGACCGTGACTTCATGAAGCTGATGACCTTGGTCATTCAAGGTCGTGATCTTGAGAGTATCGGTGCCGGTATGGGCATCGTGAACCGAGCTCAGAATATGAACTTTGCCATCCCCGGTGGCGACCTGCGGCTCATTCTGTGCTTCTTGATCATCTGCTTTGCCAACAACAACCTGGGCCTCGCCAACAGCGACCGGTGTTTCGAGTGCAAACTCTGATGCGTCAGGCACCGGTACTTTGATGCCGGTGCTATGGTGATCGTCCTTGGCGTCGTCCGTGCCGCTCCCGCCGTCATCGTGGTGCGCATTGTCCGCGGACTTTTTGTCCGCATCGGTTTCTTCCCGCTCCGCAAGTCTTGACTGAGACATTTGAAAGACGGCTGGCAATGTTGCCGCGCCATGATGCATCTCGTTATCAGTATGATCGATGTGGTCCAGGCCAGCATCGCCGTGCATCTGGCCGTGGTCCGCGCCAGCGCCCGGGAGATCGACGACGGCTTGATGCACATGTGCATGTGCGCCGTCCATTGACTCACCGGTGCTAGTGTAGCTGAGTTGCAGCGCATCGTCGCCGCTCTGTGCGATCATGATTTGGCTGACATCATGACCCGTCACCGTGACCGGTGGTAAATCATGGATCGTCCAACCGGCCGATTGACCAGAGGCGTCGAGGTCCTCGATGGCATCCGTCGCAGCAGGCGTCAGGAACGCCTTGCCAACAAGGGCGGCAGTAAATCCAAGTTCTGCGACCCACACGGCTGCAAAGCCGCCGCGGTCTAGCGCTAATACTTTCAGCCGCCCTGCTTCGCTGCCATTGGCTGGCGCTGCTTCGCCGAGATCGGCGAGCATGGCATTGATCGCAGCCGTTGAAGCCTGCCCATGAGCAGATTGGCTCATACTCTCGGCTTCGCCTGGATAGAGCTTGGCGTGGACAATGTTGTCCTCGCCAATCCAAGCGATGACTGTGTGACCGTCAGCGAGCGTTGCGACACTCGGCTCGCGGCCAAAGATGCCGCCCGAGCCATCAATGTGCTCGTCTCCAACCCAGATGACGTTGTCGTTCGCCGCGCGGCCTGAGACAATGGCCATGTTTCCAGCGATCACGGGACTGTCGTGAGCCACGACACCTGGTAAGCTGGTTTGAATGACTGTGCCGTCTGGCGCATGCGACGCCGCACTACCTTCGCGGGCTGGCCAGGACAACATGATGCGTCCGAGTCCTGGCGGCGCATCATGATCAAATTCGACCCAAGTCTTCACATCGCAGCTAGAGCTTGCCTTGCCAGAGCTGGTATCATGGCCGTGGGCGAATGTTTCTCCGCTCAATGTGCCGAAGCGATTTGCGTCGGATAGCCAAGGTGCCTGAACAGTTGCAATTGATGATAGGAGTGCGCTCATTTTTGACGACGAGCGAACCATCGCATCTTCGATCACAGTCAAAGCCTTGAGTAACGACGCAAAGTCGTTGGCTAGCGGTTCGTGCGCTGGCGATTCAGTTGTGGTCTGGTTGTCTTGATCCGGCGGCATGCCATCATCTTTACGGTCATCGCTCATGACAGGTGCTCCTGCTGGACAAGAGCGAGATGGGTTGGCATGTGGTGGGCAATTGTAATGCGTGCGTTTGCGCATATGGCCGGAAGACGGCAGCGGAGAGCGCAAACCTGAGCGGGTGATCGGCGTTGAAGTGCCATACCGCGAGACGCTTTCAAAAAATGCACAACGACAGAACTAAGGAACCAGCCGGAACACGGCTAAAAAAATACCGCATGCGGCATTCAAAACTAAACTAGTTCTTACGCATTCAGGGCCTGGACACAAGTCACTTTTGAGCCCTGCCGGGCTGGGACTTGGGTCGGGGAATCGGTTCAGACCTTGGTCTGAGAGGGCGAGGAAGTGCCAGTTGGAATTGAGAAAAGTGCGGTGTGCCCGAACGCTGGGCATAAGCACACTATGGAGATCGGGAAAACTGTTTCTTGGTTGGTGGGGTGTCGTCTGATGGCCGTCTCAGATGACGGCCATCTCATGCAACAGCAACTCGCTTAGGTTTTGGACGGTGAAAGCAGATGGCAGCCGCACCTCTATCACCACGTGGCTTGGCCACCGGCGTTTTAATTACAAGTTAGGGCGGAGCGAGTGTAGCACCACCATTTGTCGTTTCGTCAAAGAAAGCGAGCACTCGGACCGCTCCGCGGTGACTTCTGCCGGGTCGCAGCGCCGCAACTTTCCTTAATGAGTTGCTCCACACGCGGGTTTCTCAACCCGCGCGGACGGCGAATGCCCTGAGCGCGGCCCTATCGCGTCAATGGGCGCGCATGAGTTACCTCCATCCCGGGCCTCCCTGCGCCCCGGAAAATCCCCTAATGGGATGGTTTGATGAGTATGCGCGCGGCCGACTGAGCGGGATAACTCTTTGAAGGGGAAATGGTGACGGGTATGCAACGAATGGTTAACGAATGGTTAATGCCAGCAGCACATAGGGAGCACGACACTTGCCGATATGCTCAGCCGCCGAACAAGGCGCTCAAACCGGGCGGCTGGTCTCCCGGTTGGAACTCCAGGCTTGACAGGATTTCGCCGCAACTTTTAGGTTTGCTGTTACCGCGATCCAATCCTGTTCCAGTTGAGTGTACGGCGTAATGCTCCAGGAAGCCTTTTCGCCCAAGTTCTTGGCGGTCTACGTGTTCTTGCCGTCGGCTCTGTTCATTCACTTCCGTGGCCGGGTGCGCCACAAGTTCGTGCGCCAGCTCACCGATCACTCTACATTCGTGGCACTCTATAACACGCTTGTGTATTTATTCTCGGCAGCCCCCGCGCGCCCCTGTTAGTACCTCGCTGACTACCCAGACTTGGTGCCGCTTCGTGACAATTGGACCGTCATTCGCAACGAGTCCCAAAAGCTGTTTGAGGCGGGTAACATCCGGGCTTATGAAAAACACAACGATGTTACCTTCAATACGTTCTTCCGGCGGGGCTGGAAGCGGTTTTATCTGAAATGGTATGGCGACCCGATGCCGTCGGCTTTGTCGTTGTGCCCGAAGTCGGTTGAACTGGTTTCGAAGATCCCGTCCGTCAATGCCGCCTTGTTTGCGTTACTGCCCCCCGGCTCCAAACTTGGTGAGCACCGCGATCCGTTCGCGGGATCGTTGCGCTATCATTTGGGGCTGGTCACGCCCAACTCCGATAAGCGCAGAATTACCGTCAATGGCGAGCCCTATTCCTGGCGCGACGGGGAAGCGGTGATGTTTGACGAGACCTATATCCATAGCGCTGTTAATGACACCGATCAGACCCGCATCATTTTGTTTTGCGACGTGACGCGGCCCTTGAAAACGCCGGTGATGCGGGCCGTCAATAACTTCATGATCCAGCACGTGGTCAAAGCCACTGCGACCCAGAATGACGATGGCGAGGCAGTTGGCGTCGTCAATCACATCTCATCTTACATTTACACAGCCAAGGGTGTTTTCAAGCGTATGAATCAGGTCAACCGGCAGCTTTATTACGCGGCGAAATACACGCTGATCGGCGGTATTTTGTACTTGATTTATGTTTAGCGGCTTTTCTTCATTTTGAATACGAGCGATAGGTTATTGGCAGGCATTTCCTCGATAACCGGAGGTGAAAAGCCATTTTCAGCCGCCAGGGCTGTCACATCTTCAAGATCTCGCACTCCCCAGGCAGGATTACGAGAACGCAAGCCTGCGTCGAAGGCCGCGTTACTTGATGCGGTGTCGCTGCCATCACGGCGATAAGGACCATAGAGATAAAGCGTGCAGCCTTGCGCAAGAATGCGGGCGGCGCCACGCAGGAGACCAACGGTTGCCGCCCAGGGCGCAATGTGAATCATGTTGATGCACACCACAAAGTCTGCATGCGTCATCGGCCAAGTGTCTGATTGCGCATCCAGTGCCAGCGCGGGGCGAATGTTTGCCAAGTTCAGCGCGACCGCCCACGCATCGATACTGGCGCGGGCGTCAGGGTCAGGGTCGCTCGGCTGGAAAATGAGGCCCGGTGTCGCATCACGCGCAAAGTGTGTGATGTGCTCGCCAGTGCCGCTGGCGATTTCCAGGACGAGTCCTTTTGCCGGCAAATGACTCCGCAGTACACCCAGAATGGGATCGCGATTGCGGAAGGTGGCTGGCGCGAAAAGGCGAGCATCGTTAGTCATGGTGAGCTGCTTTCCACTCAACCAATTGCCGCGATCATCTTGGCGCGCAGGGCTGCGTTGGGAAGGGCTCCGTTGCCGGCCAGCATGTTATCTTTCATGTGCTGAGGGTTGGCGGTGCCAGGAATGGCGCACGTCACAGCGGGGTTTGCGAGCACGAATTTTAACAGGATCTGCGCCCAGCTGGTACAGCCGATCTCGCCCGCCCAATCTGGCAAGGGTCGGCCCTTGAGCGAGCGCAACAATCCGCCGCCGCCAAACGGTTTATTAATCAGCACTGCGATGCCGCGTTCCGCCGCGAGGGGCAGCAGGGTTTTTTCCGCTGCACGGTCATCAAGCGCGTAGTCGAGCTGCACGAAATCCAGTTTTTCACGCCGCATGACGGCTTCGAGTTCGCCAAAGGCGCTGGGTGTGTAATGCGTGACGCCGAGATAACTGATGCGCCCATCAGCTTTCCAGCCTTTGAGCGTCGCAAGGTGGGTATCACAATCGACGAGGTTGTGGACCTGCATCAGATCAATGTGCTTGGTTTTAAAGAGCGCGAATGAGCGCTCCATTTGTGCAATGCCTTCTTGGCTGCCGCGCGTCCAGACCTTGGTGGCAATGAAGGCTTTATCGCGGGCCTTGGAAGCTTCCAATAAATCGCCCGCAACGCCCTCGGCTTTTCCGTACATGGGCGAGGAGTCAATGACGCTGCCACCACCCGCAAATAGTGTTTCAACAACCTGAGCCAAGGGCGCGCGCTCAGCAGCGCTCGCGCCAACATCGAAGACTTGCCAGGTGCCAAGGCCGATGACGGGCAGGCTCTTGCCGGATGATGGAATTTTGCGGGTTTGCATTTTGTCGGTTTCTCCGGCTGCGGACGTGAGGTGAGGGAGCGTGGCGGCGCATGTCAAAGCAATCGCTCCGCGCAGGAAGTCAGCGCGGGAAATAGGTGAGGAGGTGTGGCTGGATGACGTCACGGCTGAACTCCGCAGCACTTAAATTTACACGCCCGCATCAATATCAGATGGATCGAGGCGGGGCGAGCCGAGGGTGGTCTTTTCTGCCTGCTTGATCAACTCAACGATCCGGCGCGTCAGGGGAGTTTGGACGCCAGTCTTCTCAGCCAATCGCAAAATCGCGCCTTGCAAATAATCGATCTCGGTCATGCGGCAGCGCTCGAGATCGTCCCACATCGATGAGCGGGCTTGCGGGTCGATTGACAGGAAAGATGCGGCCGCGAGCCTGAACAGCGGTGTGGGCA
>JAYTQI010000402.1:0-7360 GCA_043746825.1 Hyphomicrobium sp.
GTTCAGGGCATCAACGTCTACGACATTCTGCGTCGTAAGAAGCTGGTGCTGACGAAGGCGGCCGTTGCGGCGCTGGAGGCGCGCTTCAAATGACGAAACGCAGCGCTTACGATGTTATCATTTCGCCGGTTATCACCGAGAAGGCAACACTGGCCTCGGAACACAACCAGGTGATCTTCAAGGTCAACCCTCAGGCCACAAAGCCAGAGATCAAAGCCGCGATTGAAAGCCTGTTCAAGGTCAAGGTCAAAGGCGTCAATACCATTGTGCGCAAGGGTAAGCTGCGGACATTCCGTGGCATCCGCGCGCTCCTCAGCGATACCAAAAGAGCAGTCGTGACCCTCGAAGATGGTCATTCCATCGACGTGACGACCGGTCTTTAAGGAGTAAGGGACTATGGCGCTAAAAACATTCAGCCCGACATCGCCCGGCATCCGCCATCTCGTGATCGTGGACCGCAGCCACTTGTGGAAGGGCGGACCTGTCAAGAAGCTGGTTGAGGGTAAGACCAAGACCGGCGGCCGCAACAGCGATGGCCGCATTACGTCGCGTCACATCGGCGGCGGTCACAAGCAGGCGTATCGAGTTGTCGATTTCAAGCGCCGCAAGTTTGATGCCCCGGGCAAAGTTGAGCGGATTGAATACGATCCTAATCGCACGGCGTTCATCGCCCTCATCAAGTACGAGGATGGTGATCTGGCTTACATCCTGGCACCGCAGCGCCTGGCCGTTGGTGATACCGTCGTATCGGGCGCAAAGGTTGACGTTAAGCCAGGCAATTCCATGCCGCTCTCCGCCATGCCGGTTGGCACTATCGTCCACAACGTTGAAACCAAGCCTGGCAAGGGCGGTCAGTTTGCACGTTCCGCTGGCGCTTTCGTTCAGCTCGTTGGCCGCGACAGTGGCTGGGCCGTCTTGAAGCTGAACTCTGGCGAAACCCGCAAGGTCCACGCCGAGTGCATGGCAACAGTTGGTGCGGTCTCGAACCCCGATCACATGAACGCCGTGGTCGGCAAAGCCGGCCGCACACGCTGGCTTGGCCGCCGCTCACACGTCCGCTCGATTGCTATGAATCCGGTTGACCATCCAAACGGTGGCCGTACCAAGGGCGGCAAGCACTGGGCGACGCCGTGGGGCAAGCCGACCAAGGGCTACAAGACTCGCAAGAACAAGCAGACCACCAAGTACATCATTCGCGCCCGCCAGAAGGCGAAGTAAGCGCGGAACTTAAGGAGACGCATTTTGACACGCTCAGTCTGGAAAGGTCCGTTTATTGACGGCTACCTCCTGAAGAAGGCGGATAAGGTCCGCTCGTCAGGGCGTAGCGAGATCATTAAAACGTGGAGCCGCCGCTCGACCATTCTTCCGCAGTTTGTTGGCATGACCTTTGGCGTCCACAACGGCAAGAAGCATGTGCCGGTCGCGATCACGGAAGACATGATCGGCCACAAATTTGGCGAGTTTTCACCGACCCGGCTCTTCCAGGGCCACGGCGGCGACAAGAAATCGGTGAAGAAATAAATGGGCAAGCCAAGTCACGAGCGGCGCCTTTCTGACGTCGAAGCGCAAGCGGTTCTAAAGAGCCTCCGCATCTCAACGCAGAAACTCAACCTCGTCGCCACCATGATCCGCGGCAAGAAAGTCGATACTGCGCTCGCTGAACTTGAGTTCAGCCAGAAGCGGATTGCCAACGACGTCCGCAAATGCGTGATGAGCGCGGTCGCGAACGCCGAGAACAACCATGGTCTCGACGTCAACGATCTGATCGTCTCGGAAGCTTACGTCGGCAAAAATCTGGTGCTGAAGCGCTTTCATGCCCGTGGCCGTGGACGTGGTTCGTCGATCATGAAGCCGTTTTCGCAGCTGACCGTCGTCGTCAAGCAGATCGAAGCCGAGAAGGAAGAGCCGAAAAAGAAGGCCGCTCCCAAGGCTAAGAGTGCGCCCAAGGAGGCCAAGTAATATGGGTCAAAAAGTCAATCCCGTCGGGCTTCGCCTTGGCATCAACCGGACCTGGGACAGCCGCTGGTTTGCTCGTAGCCACGAGTACGGACGCCTGCTTCACGAAGACTTTGCCATCCGCGATCACATCATGAAGGATCAGCGCGAAGGCGGCATTTCGAAGGTCGTCATCGAGCGTCCGCACAAGAAGTGCCGCGTAACGGTTCACACCGCGCGCCCTGGCATTCTGATCGGCAAGAAGGGCGAAAAGATCGAGCGCATCCGCTCTGATCTGGCCGCGCTGACATCGTCGGAAGTGCATCTCAACATCGTTGAGATCCGCAAGCCCGAGATCGATGCCACATTGATCGCAGAAAGCATTGCCCAGCAGCTTGAGCGCCGCGTGGCGTTCCGCCGGGCCATGAAGCGCTCGGTTCAGTCAGCGCTCCGTCTTGGTGCCGTTGGCATCCGTATCAACGTTGCTGGCCGCTTAGGTGGCGCTGAAATTGCACGCACTGAATGGTACCGCGAAGGCCGCGTGCCGCTGCACACATTGCGCGCCGACATTGATTTCGGTTACGGACGAGCTGTTACTGCTTACGGGATTATTGGCATCAAGGTCTGGGTCTTTAAGGGCGAGATCATGGAACATGATCCTATGGGCTCTGAAAAGAAGGCGGCGGAGATGCAAGAGGGCGGCAGCCCGCGTCCGCGCCGCGACGAGGGTGATCGTGGTGATCGCCGCGAACGCCGCGGTGGCCGTGGCGGCCGTGGTGGCCGGGGCGGTGGTGGCGGCGGCGGTCCAGGCGGATCGAGCGGCGGTGGTGGCGACATCATTACCGAAGAACCCAAGGCTTAAAGACTTTCGAGGGCTTAGAAGACAATGTTGCAACCCAAACGGACAAAGTTCCGCAAAGCCTTTAAGGGCCGCATCCATGGCAACGCCAAGGGTGGCACCACGCTGAATTTCGGCGAGGTCGGCTTGAAGGCGCTGGAGCCAGAGCGCCTGACGGCGCGTCAGATCGAGGCGGCCCGCCGCGCGATCGCCCGTCACACCAAGCGTGCGGGCCGGATGTGGACCCGGGTATTCCCGGACGTGCCGGTTTCTAAAAAGCCTGCCGAAGTCCGCATGGGCTCAGGCAAGGGCTCGCCTGAATTGTGGGTGGCGCGCGTCAAACCAGGCCGCATCATTTTTGAACTTGGTGGTCTCAACCCGCAGGTCGCTAAAGAAGCACTGCTGCTGGGCGCCGCCAAGTTGCCGATCAAGACAAGGGTTGTGACGCGCCTCGGTTAATCCCGGGAACGCCACGAAGGAATGAGTGAGGACTTAACATGGCAGGCGCGTTCAGCGACATGTCGCTCGACCAGCTCGATGACCAGTTGGTGAAGCTAAAGAAAGAGCAGTTCAACCTGCGCTTTCAGAGAGCTTCGGGCCAGCTTGAGAATACCGCGCGTATCCGGCTTATCCGCCGCGACATCGCACGCTTGAAAACAACGGCGCGCGTGAAACGCGCTGGCAGCGCCAAGAAGGGCGCGTAAAGGAGAACGAAATGCCGAAGCGCGTGCTACAGGGCGTTGTGGTGTCTGACAAGAATGACAAGACGATTGTCGTTCAGGTCGAGCGCCGCTACACGCACCCGCTGTTCAAAAAGACCGTGCGCCGTACAAAAAAGTACCATGCGCATGACGAGACGAACGTTTTCAAGATTGGCGACAACGTCTCGATTGAAGAGACGGCTCCGATTTCGAAAAACAAGCGTTGGGTTGCGCTCGCAAACAAGGGCTGATTACGCCCGCGTCTGTGAGTGAAGTTAAGACGACGCGTGACGAGACGACAAATTGAAAAGCGTCCTTTGAGCCGCCGGAGCGTTGGGGATTTCCCCAAGACCCCGGGAGCACCTAGGGCTCCAAATTAGAGACAGGCCGCGATATGCAAGCGGCTGAAGAGGAAGGAACGAAGCGATGATCCAGGTGGAGAGCAATCTCGACGTCGCCGACAACTCGGGTGCGCGCCGCGTCCAGTGCATCAAAGTGCTGGGCGGATCAAAGCGCCGCTATGCAACTGTCGGTGACACCATCGTGGTATCGGTCAAGGAAGCGATCCCTAAGGGCCGGGTCAAAAAGGGCCAGGTCATGAAGGCCGTGATCGTGCGCGTCGCCAAGGGCGTGCGCCGTCCTGACGGTTCGCTGATCCGCTTTGACCGCAACGCCGCCGTCTTGATCAACGCCAACGGTGAGCCCATTGGCACCCGTATCTTCGGGCCGGTGACCCGCGAATTGCGCGGTAAGAACCATATGAAAATCGTCTCGCTTGCGCCGGAGGTGCTGTAATGGCGTCGCTTAAGATCAAAAAAGGCGACAACGTCGTCGTGTTGACCGGCCGCGATAAAGGTAAGCGCGGCGAAGTTATCGAGATTGTGCCGAAAGAGAACCGGGCGCGTGTGCGCGGCATCAATATGGTCCGCCGCCATCAGCGTCAGACGGCGGCTGCCGAGGGTGGCATCATCTCGAAAGAAGGCCCGATTCAAATCTCGAACCTCGCACTGGAAGACCCCAAGGACGGCAAGCCGACTCGCGTTGGTTTCAAGATCCTGGCTGACGGCAAGAAGGTTCGGGTCGCCAAACGCTCGGGCGAGCAGATTCCGGAGAAGAACTAAGCCATGGCTGAGAAAGACAAAGCTCCCAAGGGTGGCAAGCCCCAGCCCCAGCAAGCTGGCGGCGATGCCAAGGTCAAGGCGCCCAAAGGCGCTAAGGCTGATAAGGGTAAGGCTGCAGCCGTCGCAGCGCCGGCAAAGCCGCGACCGAAAGATTATAAGCCGCGCATGAAAGTGCTGTACGAAAAAGTCGTGCGCGAAGCCATGCAGAAGAAATTTGCCTACAAGAATCACATGCAAATTCCCCGCCTCGAAAAGATCGTGCTCAACATGGGTGTTGGCGAAGCTGTCAACGACCGCAAGAAGGTTGATACCGCTGCCGGTGATCTCGCGCTCATCGCTGGCCAGAAGCCGGTTGTGACACGGGCCCGCAAGGCTATCGCCGTCTATAAGCTGCGTGAAGGCATGGCAATTGGCGCCAAAGTCACACTGCGCGGCGACCGGATGTATGAATTCCTCGACCGCTTTGTCACCATCGCGCTGCCGCGCGTGAAGGACTTCCGCGGCCTGAACCCAAAGAGCTTCGATGGCCGCGGCAATTTTGCGACCGGCCTGAAAGAGCACCTCGTGTTCCCGGAAATCGACTACGACAAAGTCGATAATGTTCTGGGCCTCGACGTCATCGTTTGCACCAATGCAAAGACCGACGATGAAGCCCGCGAATTACTGAAAGCTTTCAACTTCCCGTTCCGTACTTAAGGACCTCGGCCCAGCTTCAGACAAGAAGTCGCCGAAAGGCCTTTGGAGGAGATTACATGGCAAAGACAAGTTCGATCGAAAAGAACAATCGCCGCCGTAGAATGGCAGAGCAGCAGGCGCCCAAGCGCAAGCGTCTCAAGGCGATTGCCAATGACCTGACGAAGAAGCCGGAAGAGCGCTTCGCAGCGCGCGTAAAGCTGGCTGAGATGCCGCGTAACGGCGCGAAAGTGCGCGTGCGCAACCGCTGCGAAATTACGGGCCGCTCGCGCGGCAACTACCGGAAACTCCGGATGTGCCGCAACCAGCTGCGTGAACTTGCAAGCCAGGGGCGTATCCCGGGCATGGTCAAGGCGAGCTGGTAAGGAGACCGCACAATGGCGATGAATGATCCGTTGGGCGATATGCTGACCCGCATCCGTAATGCCCAGATGCGGCGGCGCCCGAAAGTTTCGACGCCAGCCTCGAGCCTTCGGGCCCGGGTTCTGGACGTTCTGACTGACGAAG
Source organism: Hyphomicrobium sp. (assembly GCA_043746825.1). Lineage (GTDB taxonomy): Bacteria > Pseudomonadota > Alphaproteobacteria > Rhizobiales > Hyphomicrobiaceae > Hyphomicrobium_B. Next base: position 5,796 of record JAYTQI010000402.1, read on the forward strand.
GTTACATTCGCGGCTACACCCGCGTCGAATTGAAGGGTGAACACCCGCAGTTCGAGATCGAGCTCAAGTACTACAACGGCCAGCCTGCGATCCGCGAAATCGAGCGGATTTCAAAGCCAGGCCGCCGCGTGTACTCGCCGGTCAAAGATATTCCCACCGTTGCCAATGGCCTCGGCGTTGCGATCCTCTCGACGCCAAAGGGTGTCATGTCGGATAACAAGGCACGCGAAGCCAACGTCGGCGGCGAGATTATCTGCAACATATTCTAGAACGCGCTTCACCCGGTTTTGCCGGTTCTAAAGAGGTTTGAAGATCCCATGTCGCGCATCGGTAAAAAACCCATCCCTGTTCCGCCGGCTGTGACGGCGACGGTTGCGGGTCAGACGGTGAAAATGAAGGGGCCAAAGGGCGAGCTTTCGTTCCAGGTTCCGGAAGATCTTAAAGTTGAGAAGACGGCCGCTGGTGTCGTCATCTCTTTGATCGAGGACAACAAGCCCTCGCGCTCGAAGTGGGGCATGTCGCGAACGCAAGTCGCGAACCTCATCAAGGGCGTAACGGATGGTTATTCGCAGGATCTCGAGATCCACGGCGTGGGTTTCAAGGCCTCGATGAAGGGTAAAGACACTCTGACGCTGTCGGTTGGCTACAGCCATGACGTCGTGCTGAAGATCCCGGCTGGCGTTGACGTCAAGGTTGGCGGCGCAAAATTCGACCAGGTCAACGTGTCGGGCATCGACAAGCAGGCGGTCGGGCAAATGGCGGCTGTTATCCGCGCTTCGAGAAAACCCGAACCCTACCAGGGCAAGGGCGTGCGCTACAAAGGCGAATACATCTTCCGCAAGGAAGGCAAGAAGAAGTAAGGACGGCATAACATGGCCAATATCAATGAACTGTTCACAAGGCGCCAGGCCCGGGTGCGCCGCAGCTTGAAGAAAAATTCAAGCGGCCGTCCCCGGCTCTCGGTGCATCGCTCGTCCGAGCACATCTATGCGCAGGTGATCGATGACGTGAAGGGCACGACGATCGCAGCTGCCTCCACGATGGAGAAAGACTTGAAAGGCGCGCTCAAGACCGGCGCCGACAAGTCAGCGGCTGCCGCCGTCGGTAAGCTCGTTGCTGAGCGCGCCGTCAAGGCTGGCGTCTCCGAAGTCGTGTTCGACCGCGGCGGGTTCTTGTTTCATGGGCGTATCAAAGCGCTCGCCGATGCCGCCCGCGAGGGCGGCCTGAAATTTTAAACGAGAGGACGGACAACGTGGCACGTGGACCTCAAAGAGAGCGCGGTGGACGCGATCGCGAAGAGCGCGACAACGAGTTCACCGACAAGCTGGTGCACATCAATCGCGTGGCCAAGGTGGTCAAAGGCGGTAAGCGCTTCGGTTTTGCGGCGCTGGTCGTCGTCGGCGATTTGAAAGGCCGCGTTGGCTTTGGTCACGGCAAGGCGCGCGAAGTGCCGGAAGCAATCCGCAAGGCTACAGAAGCCGCCAAGCGCAATCTCGTACGCGTGCCGCTGCGCGATGCCCGCACGCTCCATCACGATACCGCTGGCCGTCACGGCTCGGGCAAGG
>JAYTQI010000403.1:0-17848 GCA_043746825.1 Hyphomicrobium sp.
TGGCTTTATATTCGATGTCAGCGTGCTGCTCGTCGCGCCGCACCGTCTCTATGCGGATGGCGTCGCGCTGATATTTACGCGCCATTGTCTCGATCTCGCGCGGCATGGTGGCGGAGAACAGCAGCGTCTGGCGGGTGGGCGGCGTGGCGTCGAGAATAAATTCCAGGTCTTCGCGAAAGCCAAGGTCGAGCATTTCATCGGCTTCATCGAGCACAATGGTTTTGAGTTTGCTTAGGTCCAAGCGTTTGCGCTCGAGATGATCGCGGAGGCGGCCTGGGGTGCCGACCACAATGTGAGCGCCGGAATTGAGCTGCCGGGCCTCGGCGCGGACATCCATGCCGCCGACGCAGGTGATGACGCGCGCGCCGGTCTCAGCGTACAGCCAGGCAAGCTCACGCTGCACCTGCATCGCAAGTTCGCGCGTTGGTGCGATGACCAAGGCCATGGGCTCAGTGGCGCGCTCAAAGCGCTCATTGGCCCCGAGCAAGGGCGTCGCAAAGGCAAGCCCAAAGGCCACCGTCTTACCTGACCCGGTTTGGGCTGAGACCAGCAGATCGCGGCCCTCAGCTTCTGGTGCGAGCACGGCCAGCTGCACCGCAGTGGGTACGGAATATTCACGCGCAACAAGAGCGCGCGCCAGCGCCGGATGGGTCGTCGGGAAGGCCATAATTGAGTAACTTTTCGATGGAGCGGTGGCGCCGGCAGATCCTTGTCAAAACGCGGGCGGGCACGGCTTGGGGTCTATTGAAATGCACTTCTATACCGGGGCGCTTGAGACCGCCAGACGACATGCCGTAGCAGGTTAAAGGAATCGCTCGAGCACGTCACACACCCACTTTAGTGCTGCAAACGCCACACCATAAATTGGTGGGGCCTAGGGAATCGCCTTAACGCTAACTCAAGTATCTAGCCGCCTTCGACGGGAGAGCAGTATGACGCCGGTCAGGCTTAGCGCTTTCAGCGCGCCACTCTTGCGCGGTTTGCAAATCACCCTGGCAGGATTGGCTCTGGTTCAAGCGCCGCCGCAGGCGTGGTCTGAGGACGCCGCCCCCGATAAAAGCCAGTATACGCTGTTAAACCCAACACCCGATGATAAGCAGCGCAGCTTCAGTCCCGACCGTCCGGCAAAGTCGACGGGGCCGTTCACGGTTGATGCCGGGCATTGGCAGTACGAGTTGGATTTCTTCAACTACAGCTATCAAAAGACCGGGCCAGTGCGCACGACGACATGGACAAGGCCAAATCCAACTCTCAAAGTTGGCTTGACCAACAATATCGATATTGAAGCCAACATCGCGCCCTATGTGAATATTGAAACGCGCGACAGTATAGCTGGGACCAAGAGCATTGCGGACGGCGTGGGCGATCTGTTCGTGCGCGCCAAGATTAATCTCTGGGGCAACGACGGTGGCAAGACGGCAGCGGCTGTCATTCCATACATCAAAGCCCCAACCGCCGCTGATGGCGTTGGCAATGGTGCGACAGAAGGTGGTGTCATCTTACCGCTGGCGATAAGCCTGCCGGGCGACGCCAGCCTGACGCTCAACACCGAAGTCGATATTTTGCAAAACGGCTCTGGCAGCGGTTATCACGCGAACTATGTCAATGTGGCTGGCATCTGCGTGCCGCTTATGAAGGATGTGACGGTGACGGGTGAGTTCTGGTCATCAATAAATGACGATCCAGCTGGAACGGTCCGGCAACACAGTTTGGATGCCGCTGTGGCTTAGACAGTCAAGCCGAACCTACAGCTTGATGCGGGCGCTAACTTCGGTCTCAATCGCGATACGCCTGACCTTCAGATTTACGCAGGCCTCGCGCAGAGGTTTTGAGGCCCTGATGGCACCGGCTAACTCCACCGTCTGTTCGACCACATCCATTGCTCAGGCAGCTCTCGAACCCACTCTTCAAACTGCCGGTTCATGGCGGCGGTTGCCGTTTTGACGTCTTCGGACGGGTTTTGAGTGCGTGGCACCCGCAGCTCTTTGAGTTCAATTTCAAAGTGGCTGCCAGCGCCAACGCGAACGCACCGTGACATCCAGATCCGGCCACCCGTGCGGCGTGCGATCATAGCGGGGATCGTCACGGTCGCCGCATCCTTGCCAAAAAACGGCAGCGGCATTCCGGTCTTGTCCCATAAATCGGCGACAATGCCGAGGCGGCCGCCACGGCGGACATAGTCCATTATGGCGCGGGCAGTGCGCTGGGTCTCACCGTGATCGCCTTCAACCCGGCCACGCCCAAACAAACCGCCCGGATAAAGTTCCTTGCGCTGATCGCGCAGAAATTGATCGACGTAGGGATTGTTGACCGAACGGTAGACGGCGGCCGGTTCAGCGCCCGCTTTGGTGAGCGGCCAGATCGCAAGTTCCCAATTACCCATGTGCAGCGAGACCCCGACAATGGGGCCGAGCTTACCGTTGTAGCGCTCGAAGATTTGCGGATTTTTGAGCTTTAAGCGCGCGGGATCATTGATGATGCGATCCAACTGCATGGTCTCCGCCATAACGCGGCCCAGGTTCTCCCAATGCGCCAGAGCGATGCGCTCGCGCTCCAGCATAGGCATTTCAGGGAAGGCAATTGCGAGATTGGCCAACGCCCGGCGATGGCGTTTGGGATTGATGCGGGGCGCTAAGCGCCGCCACCAGCGGGCCGAGACGCGGGTTGCAACATCGAGGGGGAGGGCGCGCACGCCGCCGGCAACGAGACGCAGCAGTGCGTACTCGCATCGGAATTGCAGGTCGCGAAACCTGGACGGCGGCGTCATTGCGGGAGAAGCGCTCCTCAAACTGGGATAGGAAGCGAGGTTTGCCCGCCTGCCTTAGCCGCCGTCAAGGGCTGCTGGGTTGAGGGGTAGATAAATCCTTGTTGAGCCGCATCAACTCGGGTGCGGCATAAGTGGGCGCAATGCCTTCGCGCATCACCAAGCGGCGCAGTGGCCCAATGCTGCTCAACGCCAAGAGCCCAGCGCCGCGTGCCAAATGAACAGGCAAATATTCACTGAGCAGGGTCCGGTTGAGGGCGTCGATGGTCCAAATACGGCTGCGGGCGTCTGAACGGCGACGGCTTTCATAGTCTGTGAGGACCTGCGTGCCGCCGATGTCGTTGCCCGCTTTATGAGCAGTTCCTGCAAGCTCCGCCAACGTCGCGGCATCGCGCAGGCTGAGGTTTAAGCCTTGAGCGCCGATCGGCGGGATGACGTGGGCGGCCTCGCCGACGAGTGCGATACGATTGGCACCGTATATTTCTGCCGTCAGGCCCGAGAGCGGAAACATCCGCCGGTTCGACAGTCCGCTTATGGGGCCAAGCAATCCGCCGAGATGGCCTAAGAGTTCGCGCAGGAACTCGCTATCAGGCAACTCAGACAGGCGCTCAGCTTCACCCGGCTGCTCGACCCAAACCAGGCTCGAGGTGTTGCCCGCCAAAGGCACGGTGGTCAGGGGCCCCGAGCGGCGGTGGAATTCTGTCGAGATGCCGTTGTGCGGGCGGCTGTGCTCAAAGGCGCAGACCACGGCAGCTTGTGGATAGTCCCAGGACTTGGCGGCGATGCCGGCTGCCGTACGCGCTGGCGAAGTGCGCCCATCTGCGCCTGCCAGCAATGCGGCTGAGATGTCTTGCCCTTCATGGGTTGTGATGCGGACAATCTGTGGTCCTGGCTCGATAGCCGTTACGTCTGCGCTCACAATGCGGGTGAGCTTCTCCTGCGCGACACTCTCGAGCGCCGCAGTGAGATCGCTGTTTTTGACATTGAAGCCAAAACCGTCTTCGCCAATTTCAGATCCACGGAACACCACTTCCGGTGCGCGCCACAAACCACCGGTGGCATCAACAAGGCGGATAGCGTTGATCGCCGTTGCGTTTAGGCTCAGCGTGTTCCAGGCGCCGATCCGTTTCAGGAAGGCCACAGAGCCTTGGAACAGGGCCGCGGTGCGGCCATCCTTCGGATTAGCTTTCGGGCCGACGACCGCGCACTTCAGCCCGAAATGCGCCATGGCCAGACCTGTCGCCAGTCCAGCGGGGCCAGCACCAATAACTAGGGAATCGAACTGTTCGTTTTTTTTCATGAGTCAGATACGTTTACGGGTTGGGGCGTTGAAAGCACATAGTTTTGACAATTGGCCGAGTGTTGCGCGCTGGCCACGCGGTTTTCAGGTGCTTGTCATAGACCTGTTACAGTCAGTCGTTAATCAAGTCTTAATCATGGTGAGATTCCCCCGGTTTACAAGGACGGGGGGCTATTAGTCATGACCCCGCTGCTGCTGGCCGGTGGCGGATAAAAACGCTTTGGACAAAATACTGGGGCTTTGAGTAAATCAGAGGGGCACCGATGACATCGGCATTGATGAAGAAAATTGCACGACCCGCGTTGTTTGCAGCGCTTGGTCTTTTAGCTGCAGGCACTGTGACTGCGAATGCTGCGGATCTGGGCGGCAATTGCTGTGCGGATCTTGAAGAACGCATTGCCGAGCTTGAGGCCACGACGGCCCGCAAGGGCAATCGCAAAGTCAGCCTGACAATTTCGGGTTGGGTCAATGAGGCGGTCTTCTTTTGGGATGATGGCACACAGTCTGATGTCTATCAGGGCACGAACTCACTTGAACAGACGCGCGTTCGCTTCACCGGCGATGCCAAGATTTCTCCGGGCTGGACAGCGGGCTACACTCTTGAAATAGGCGTCAACGGCAACGGCTCGAACGGGTTTACCCAGACGTCCGATAACCCGAAGAATGACGTGGCCGTCCGTAAAAGCAACTGGTTCATCAAGAACGATCAGCTTGGCAAGCTGACGGTTGGTCTTGAGGGCGAGGCTACATACCATCTGCTTGATGATGCTGATGGCGCAAATACCCGCAACTTCGCCGACGCCGAGGGCGCAGCAGTTGCATTGGGCAAGTTTTTAGTTCGCATCAATGGCGCTACGCAGCCTGGCAACATTGCTTGGACCGACATCATCCGTGGGGGCAATAATGCGACGGTTGGCCAAGGCGGCCGCCGTAACATTGTCCGCTATGACACGCCGGTCTTCCAGGGTTTCTCGGCTACAGCTTCTTGGGGCGAAGACGATCTCTGGGGTGGCAACCTGACATACAAGGGCGACATCGGCGATTTCAAGGTCGTCGGTAAAATCGGCTATGCCAACAACCAGGATGAAACCACACAGTTGTGCCACCCGGGCGCAAGCGTTCACCAGGATTGCGAATGGTGGGGTCTCGCTGGCACTATAATGCACAACCCAACCGGCCTTTATGTCTACGGCGGGTATGGCCAGCAGAAGGACAGTGCGCGGGTCACCAACTTCCCCAAACTTGCTATAGATGACACCGACAAGGTGTGGTTCGTGCAGGCGGGTATTGAACAGAAGTTCAATTCGCTGGGTAAGACTACGATATTCGGCGAATTTCGCAATGACGAAGGTGGCTCTAACCCTAACAAGAGCATAAATGGAAGCTTCATTCACGACAGCTCTATAGATCATTGGGCTGCCGGTGTTGTTCAAAATATCGACGCCGCTGCCACGGATCTTTACGTCATCTATCGTCACGCCGAGGGCGATGTGACTAACGGCAAGAACGTTACGACCTCGCTCGATAGCTTCGACATGGTCATGACTGGCGCGATGATCAGATTCTGATCGCAGGACTTTTCCCGTCTTCGACAGAACAGGGGCCGCTCAGCAATGGGCGGCCCTTTATCAGTTGAAAGCCAGCCAGAACTACATTTATTCGAGTAATATCATTATTTAACAATGGCTTGCCTGGGGTTATGGCCATCAGGGCCGATATGTCTTTAAGACCACACTCGAAGCCCAAAATGTCTATTGCCCACACAACACGGGCACTTGGTTATTGAGAATTAAGGTGCAAAGCAGCATGTTACTATTATGTGCGTGCTTCGGTAGCATGGCGGGGTTGATGTGAAGAAAATTGGTTTGCTTGCAGGGTTTGGCGTTGCGTTGGCAGTAATTGCCAGCACGGCGGCGTTTGCCTTGGAAGAACAGAAGGGCGCGGTGGCTCCTCAGCCGCCAGCAGCCGATGCGCCAAAGGCGCAGGTGCAAGATGGCGTTGCTGCTGCGAAGGCGGACGCTGGCACAGAGATTCGCATCCCCGGCCTTGGCAAGCTTGGAACGTTGCCGAAGATGGATTTCGGCCTTGAACTGCTGTACGGGGCCAACGACACTAGCAAGTCGCAAGGCCCTGCGCCTGCTGAGCCGGAGAATGGCGATCTGACGATCCATGGTTCGATCAAGCACAAATTCTAGCTTGAGTTTGGGCTTCGACTTTGAGACTGATGGGGCGCTCTGGCGCCCCTTTGCTTTTGCGGGGCAAGCATGCGCTGGGTGGCGGCGAGCGTGCATCTTCTGACGGCCCTGGGGGCCGTGGCCGCGCTGTTTGCTGTTCTGGCGATTCTCGATCATCACGCTGAGCGGATGTTTTTCTGGCTCGGCATTGCGTTGGTTATTGACGGTATCGACGGAATATTTGCGCGCGCCGTCAAGGTTTCAGAGCGTTTGCCGCGCTTCTCGGGCGAGCGGCTCGATCTCGTCGTTGATTATCTGACGTATGTTTTCGTGCCCGTCTTGGCGCTGCTCACTTGGCATTATTTGGACGGGACCAGTGGTCTGGTGATTTCGGCGCTGATCCTTCTGTCGTCGCTCTATCATTTTGCTGATACAGAAAGCAAATCCACGGACAACGCTTTCGTTGGCTTTCCGGCGATCTGGAACATCGTGGCCTTTTACGTTTTTGCGCTCGCGCTTTCGCCCGCATTTACTGCTCTGGTTTGTATGATTGGGGTCCTTGCTGCCTTTTTACCGTTGCCTTGGGTCCATCCGTTCCGGGTTGTCGCATTTAAGCCGGTCACACTAACGGCAACGGCTGCCTTCGCAGCGTCGAGTATCCTCACCGTTCGAGGTGGATTTCCGGCCAGCGGCATTCAGCAGGCTTTGCTGCTGGCGGTAGCGCTATACGGCATTGGTTTGTCGGTTTATCTATGGACCCGCCCAAATGAGCCATGACACAATGTTGTGCTCATTTTTACTTTAAGTAGGGTCAGATATAGTCTGAGATCAGCACACGCGACGTAACAATCTAGCGACTCCGTTCGTAATTCGAAGGTCGCCCTAAGCCTCAGTGAAACCACGGAGAACCTTATGAAACCCATTCTGGCAGCAATTCTCTCAGCCATCGTCGTAGCCGGCATCGCGCTCTCAGTGCCCGCATCGGCCAAGCAGTGCAAAGACGGCAAGGTTCTTGATCCAGACACCGGCAAATGCGTGACTGAGAAGGGTTCGTAATCCGAAGCGGCTTCTTTTAGCTCACTTCAGACATTCGAAGGCGGCGGTATGACGCCGGTGAGGCTTTGGACGGTTGCAGGGCTCTTGGTTACGGGCTTGGCGGCCGCATTGGCATTGTCGTCATCACAATTCGATTATGCCCGCGACGTCGCAGACATGCCGGTGTGGCAGTTGGCGGCGGGGCTTACATGCACTGCCGCCATTTTTGTCTTTGCTGTCCCAGCGCTCATTGGGCGATCCAAATATTTATCAGCGCCAGGCATACGCAGTGCGCTCGCCGTCATATTTGCGGCAGGGCTGGCGGCACGGCTCATATTGATGACGAGCGAACCAGCGCTCGAAGACGACTATCATCGCTACCTCTGGGATGGCGCCGTCGTCGCGCATGGGCTTAACCCTTACAGTTATTCTCCGGCGGTGATTGCCAAGGGTGGTGCGCCCGATGCCTTCAATCAGCTTTGGCGGGAGTCCAGCGTCACGGCTAAGCGCATCAATCATAAAGATGTCACGACCATTTATCCGCCTGTGGCGCAAGCGGCGTTTGCTTTGGCCTATGTAGTGAAGCCTTGGAGTTTGACCGCTTGGCGGGGCGTTCTCGTGGTCTTTGATCTGGCGACCTTTGCCCTACTTGTGATGGCGCTGGATACGTTGGGACGATCGCGCGTGTGGGTGGCGCTCTACTGGTGGAATCCAATGGTGCTGAAGGAACTTTTCAATTCTGCGCATCTTGAACCGCTGTTGTTTCCGTTTTTGCTAGGCGCCTTGCTCTTGACGCACGCCCGCAAGCCGGCCGCCGCAAGCGCCTCCTTAGCCATGGCGGTGGGTGTGAAGCTTTGGCCGGTGATTTTGCTGCCGTTGATCTTGCGCCCAATTGTGAACGCGCCGAAACGCACGCTGGCAGCGGCCTGTGTCTTTGCGGCTTTAAGTGCTGCGATGTTAGCGCCGATGCTCAATGCAGGTTTGAACCAGACATCTGGTCTGGCGGCCTATGCGAGCAATTGGCATCGCAACGGTGCGCTCTTTTCTGTAATCGCAAGTCTCAGTCAGGGACTTGTCGCGGCTCTGCTCACCGGCGATGCCGCAAGTGGGAACGTGCTCGCACGCGAGGCCGTAGCATTGCTGGTTGGACTGATGGCGCTTGTCCTGGCTTGGCGGCCCGTTGCAGGACTTGGCGATCTTGCATCCCGCGCATTGACCGTGACGGCTGCGCTCGTATTTCTATCGCCCGCCGCCTATCCCTGGTACACGCTGTGGTTCTTGCCCTTTTTGGTGTTGGCGCCTGAGCCCGGTCTATTGCTGCTCTCTGCAACGATCCCGCTCTATTACCTGTTCTTTCATTTCGCCGCCCGCGATGCGCCGGAAATATTCAACAATGGCGTGGTGTGGCTGATCTGGTTGCCGCCGCTCATTCTCTTGGCGTGGCGTTATCTGCAGCATAAATCCGGGCCCAGCGCTTGGCGTGAGGCCGCGTCATGAGGCTCGGTAAAACCGTTGGTGTTATTATTCCCGCGCTCGACGAAGAAGCAGCCATCGCCAAAGTCATCGCGGCCATTCCAAGCTGGGCCGACGAGATTGTCGTCGCGGATAACGGTTCGCGCGATGCAACGCGCGCGCGCGCCGAAGCCGCTGGAGCCAAAGTTGTGGCCGAGCCTGCGCGCGGCTATGGCGCGGCGTGCCTCGCTGGCATCGCCGCGCTTCGTCCAGCAGACATCGTCGTCTTTCTCGACGGCGATTTTTCCGATGATCCGGCCGAGATGGCACTGCTTGTCGATCCCATCGCAACTGGCGCCGCAGATTTCGTCATCGGCTCGCGGGTTGGCGCGCAAGTGGTGCCAGGCTCGTTGACCCCTCAGCAGCGCTTTGGTAACGCGCTCGCCTGCTGGCTGATCAAGCGCTTGTTTGGGGTGCGATACAGCGATCTCGGGCCCTTTCGCGCCATCCGGGCTTCGTCGTTGCGAGATCTGGAAATGCGCGACCGTGCCTATGGCTGGACCGTCGAAATGCAGATCAAGGCCGCACGTGCCGGGCTGAAACATCTCGACGTGCCGGTCAGCTACCGCCCGCGCATTGGCAAATCCAAAATTTCAGGAACCGTTCGCGGCGTTGTGATGGCGGGCGCAACGATCCTCACCGTCATTGCGAGGTCGGCGATTGAGGATCGCAGAACGATGCGTGAAAGTAAAAAGGCGGGCATCTGAGAGCGCAGCACCGTAGACACCCGCGTTTCAAGCCGCGTGCCGTTTATCAGAGGTCAGGGCTACGACACGGTGAGTTGCCAGTTAACATAATGTATCTTTAAAGCTACTATCTATAACGATGATCGAGGTTCGCCGCACGGAATTCTTCAATGAATAGCTGGCTCGTCTTAAAGATGAGAAGGCGAAAGCAAAAGTTGCTGTGCGAATTGATCGATTGGCTCGAGGCAATCCTGGCGACGTCAAACCGGTCGGCAGTCACGTCAGTGAACTGCGTATCGACTACGGACCGGGTTGCCGGGTGTATTTCACGCGGCGCGGTCAGACCGTGATCATACTTCTTGCTGGGGGACATAAGGGTTCGCAGGCGAAGGATATTAAGGCCGCAATCGGTCTTGCTGAAGCGTTGAAGGAGTAGCCAATGGTCAAAACCGTGATCGACACGAAGCCATATGATTGTGCAGACTATCTCAAAACGCCGGAAGCGATTGCCGCGTACCTAGAGGATGTTCTCACCGGGAAAGACCCTGGTTTGATTGCACACGCCATCGGTGTCGTGGCTCGTGCGCAAGGCATGTCTGCGATTGCCAAGAAAACAAAGCTGTCGCGCGAAAGCCTGTATCGCTCGCTAAGTGCCGAGGGCAACCCAGAGCTGGAAACCGTAATCAAGGTGCTTAGCGAACTCGGACTTCGTTTGAGTGTCGAACCCAAGACGTCTGCGCGCCGGCGCCAGGGTCGCGCGGCGTAGTAGAAATTCGACCTAGTCACTTAGAAGAATCTGGCGGAGGGAGAGGGATTCGAACCCCCGGTAGACTTGCGCCCACGCTAGTTTTCAAGACTAGAGCCATCAACCACTCGGCCATCCCTCCAGCCGGCCCAGTACAAGCAAACCGGGCCAACGGGTTGTGTACCTATACGGTTCGCGCGTTCGTCTCAAGCTCTGACGGTCTTTACCTCTTTATAAGCCATGTCTGCCATCGTTCCGGCCAGCTTCGGCCACCCTTGGGAGTTAGGGGTTCGACTGGGGCAAGCGGTGTAAAGCGTGCGGGTGAGTGAGAATGCCGGTTGTTTTTAGGGGCCGCAGTGCGCGGCAAGCGGGTCTGGCCTGTAGCTTGGCGGCCCTTGCGGCGGCCTGTTCGCAGGGCTCAAGCCCGCCAAGGCCTATGGCCAGTGTCGCGAGCCCCAGTGGCGCAAGCGGCGATAATTACGATTATAAATATGGTGTGAGCTCAAGCCCGCGTGTCGGCGATCTCCGCAAGGGCGGTGGCACCTACAAGCTTGGCGTCCCCTATCGCATTGGCGGTCGCTGGTATGTGCCCCGCGAGGAACCGGGCTACGACCGCCAGGGCATCGGCTCGTGGTACGGCGATGATTTCCAAGGCCGCAAAACGGCGAACGGTGAAATTTTCGATATGCACGCCCTGACGGCGGCACATCCGACATTGCCGATGCCGTCCTATGCCTATGTCACGAACATCACGAATGGCCGCACAATTCTGGTGCGCATCAATGATCGCGGCCCTTATGCCAACGACCGCGTCATCGATCTCTCACACGCTTCGGCCAGAGCGCTCGGGTATGAAAACAAAGGCACCCAACAGGTGCGGGTCAAGTATGCTGGGCGTGCGCCCTTGAATGGCGATGACCGGCGCGAACGCCAATATCTGGCAAGCCAGCCGTGGTCTCGCGGCAACGGACCAGCGGTTGCGGCTTATGTGCCACCTAACGCGACGTTGAACCCGCCTGAGCCTTTCCCAGCCGGGACCGCCGGGCGCTGGTCGCCTGCCAATTATCGCGCAGCATTGGCAGGTAAACCGGTGCCGCAAACTTCAGCACTACATATGCCCGTCGCGCGGCCTCCCTACCGGAGCGCCGCCGCAACCCCCTCGATCCAGCCAACGGCGTATGGGCAACGCGCAAGCCTTGGGGGAGCGCCGGTGATCTCCACTGGGAGCGTGACTAGCCGCACTTATGTGCAAGTTGGGCTGTTCCGCGACCGCAATACCGCTGAGCGGCTCAAGCTTGATCTATCGGCTCTCGGCCTGGTTGAAGTCGCAACATTACTTCAAGGACGGGATGAAACCTACCGCGTCCGCATCGGGCCGATGAGCGACGCCAACGCCCATGCCACACTCGCGCAAGTTTCAGCCCACGGTGTCGCGGGCAGCACGGTAGTTCGCGAATAGTCAGTGCGTGCCTGCGAAGGGCCGTTGACTTCGCCCCAGCCCGGCCTTGATAGTCGTGCCTGATTGTCCTTTTAAGGCTTGGGAAGAGTTCGTGTCGCGCACCATGCCATTTCATTTGAGACATTGTCTGAAGCAGATTTTTCTTGCTCTGATTTTGGCCCCCGGTTTCGTCCAGGCTACTTGGGCCGCGAACGATCCAACGGGGCCGTACACAACCAAAGCCGCGCGCGCCGTTTTGATGGACGCGGCAACGGGCGCCATTCTCTTCCAGCATAATTCAGACGAGCTGGCGCCGCCCGCCAGCTTGAGCAAGCTCATGACTCTCGCTGTTTTGTTCAAAGCCATGAAGGCTGGCAAAATCCAAGGGTCGGACGAATTCACAATGAGCGTCAACGCCTGGCGCAAGGGCGGCGCGCCCTCGCGCACCTCGGCCATGATGGTGCCCGTCAACAGCAAGGTCCGCGTCGACGAACTGATCCAAGGCATCGCCGTTGAATCCGGCAACGACGCTTGCATCTCGGTTGCTGAAAATCTCGGTGGTAGCGAGGCGGCATTTGCGAAGATGATGACGGACGAGGCGCGCCGCATCGGCATGCCGAAATCGACCTTTACAAACCCGACGGGTCTTTATGAACAAAACCACCTGATGACAGCGCGCGAACTTGCGATCCTCGGGCGCTATATCATCACCGAATACCCTGAGTATTATAAGGTCTTCGGTCAGAAAGAGTTTCAGTACCGCACCCACAAGTTCATCAATCGCAATCCGCTGCTGTTTCTGCAAATCGGCGCCGACGGCATGAAGACAGGCCATATTGAACAGGCCGGTTTCGGACTCGTTGGTTCCGCCGTGCAGGAGGGCAAGCGCTTGATCGTGGTTGTGGCGGGTTTAGCCTCTGCCAATGAGCGCAAGGACGAGGCTGTCAAATTGCTGGAGTGGGGCTTCAAATCGTTCTCAAGCGTCAGAATATTTGATGACGGCGAGATTATTGGACAGGCGCGAGTATGGGGTGGGAGCCGTATGTACGTGCCGTTGAGCGGCAAAGGCGAGGTTACTATTTCGCTCCCGAAATATCCCGCCAGCCAGCGCTTGACCGCCGAAATCGTCTACAAGGCTCCTCTGAAACCACCGGTCAAGAAAGGCGATCAGGTCGCTGTTTTGAGGGTCACGAGCACGTCGAGCGCGCAATCGGAAATTCCGCTCTATGCAACTGAAGACGTGATCCAAGGCGGAATCGTCCGAAAAGGCTTCGATACGCTGGTTCTCATGGCGCTCCGGCGTTTAGCGCTTTAAACTCAAGCCTCGAACAACGAGGCACAAGCGCATGACACGCGGAAAATTCATCACATTCGAGGGCGGCGAGGGCGCGGGAAAATCGACCCAGGCCCAGCTTTTGGCCAAGCGCCTTGAGGGCGCGGGCATCGCCATTGTCGTTACTCGCGAACCCGGCGGCACCCCGATCGGTGAAGACATCCGCGGGCTCATCCTCAAGGACCGCCCTCAAGACCCGGCGACGGAACTGTTGCTGTTCGCTGCGGCAAGGGCTGAGCATATGACGGCAGTGATCCGCCCAGCGCTAGATGAGGGCACATGGGTGATCTCCGACCGCTTTATGGATTCCAGCCGCGTCTATCAGGGCAAGCTCTACTCCGTCGATCCAAAGTTGATAATGGCGATTGAGAAGGCGACGATTGCACCAGACTTCCCGGATATCACGCTGATCCTTGATCTGCCGCCGGAAGCGGGTCTTGATCGCGCCCGCATGCGTGGAACGCTGTCACGCTATGATGCTGAGCGTATTGAGACACATGAGGTCTTGCGCGCCGGCTTTCTTGAGATCGCCAACAATGAGCCAAAGCGCTGCGTCTTGATTGACGGGCATTTGCCGCCAGAAAGCGTCGAGACGGCAGTCTGGCATGCGGTCAGCGAGCGGTTATTGGCTAAGGTGCTGTAGCAATGGCGCGTGCGGCCCTCATAACTGATGCCGAGAACCTTCCAGAAGCCGAACGGCTCGATGGTTTTCCGCATCCGCGTGAGACACGCACTCTGTTCGGTCATGCAGCTGCTGAGCGGATGATGGCGCAGGCGCTTAGTCACGGGCGCATGCATCACGCCTGGCTGGTGACAGGGCTTGAGGGGATTGGCAAAGCCACGTTCTGTTATCGCTTCGCGCGCGCAGCGTTGGCGCGGCCGGACGAGCGCGATATGTTTGGCGACAGCCTAGAGATCGCGCCTGAGTCCTCGGCGTACCGGCAAGTGACAGCGCGGTCGCATCCGGGCCTCATTGTGATCCGCCGCGCTTACGATCAAAAAGCCAAGCGTGCAGCGACTACCATTTCTGTTGATGACGTCCGCCGCCTTCGTTCGTTCTTGTCGCTGAGCGCAGAGGAGGGTGGCTGGCGCGTCGTTATCGTTGATAGCGCGGATGAGATGAACCTCAATGCCACCAACGCACTTTTAAAATCGTTGGAAGAGCCGCCGCCCCGGACAGTGTTCTTGATTGTCTCGTCTGCGCCGGGCCGCCTGCTGCCGACGATCCGTTCGCGCTGCCGCTTTTTGGCGCTTGAACCGCTTGGAAAAGATGATCTGGGCAAAGCTGTGCGTCAGGCGCTGGAGGCTGAGGGAAAACTGGCGCAGTTCGAGGCTGACTTTGAGGGGCTAGCGGCTCTATCTGATGGCAGCGTGCGGCGGTTGTTGTCTCTGATGGGGGCAGGGGGCGTACAGCTTCAAGGCCGCATCGACAAACTGATGGGTTCGCTCCCCACACTCGATCTCAAGGCCGCGCACACGCTAGCGGATGAATTGCACCCAGCCGCGCAGGAGCAGAAGTACGAGCTGTTTTTTGACTTGTTATTTGCGACCCTGGCTCGCCTGTCGCGCGCAACCGCCTCTGGGCAAGGGGCCCCGGCAGATTTGAGCTTGGGCCAGCACATTATCGGGCCGGTCCGGGTTGCAGCCTTTGCCCAACTGTGGGAAACACTGGCCCGCGACAAGGCCGAGGCAGAGGCGCTCAATCTCGACCGCAAGGCGCTCATCCTCGATACTCTTGCTAAGATTGAAGCCGCAGCGCGGAGCTGAGGCGCAGAGCGCAAAAAAAGCAAAGGTTCCCGTGGCAGACAAGTTCTACATCACGACCGCGATTTCCTATCCCAACGGCGCGCCGCACATCGGGCACGCTTACGAAGCGATTGCGACCGACGCCATAGCGCGCTTTGAGCGGCTGGACGGCAAGGACGTGTTTTTTCTAACCGGCACCGACGAGCACGGCTTAAAGATGAAGCAGACGGCGGCGAAAGAGGGCGTCACGCCGCGTGAACTTGCGGACCGCAATTCGGCACGCTTTGTCGAGATGGCGGACATGCTGGGTCTCTCCAACGATGACTTCATCCGCACCACGGAAGCGCGTCACTATGAGGCGAGCGCAGAACTTTGGCGGCGCATGGAGAAGGCCGGAGATATTTTCAAGAAGAAATACGGCG
Organism: Hyphomicrobium sp.; assembly: GCA_043746825.1. GTDB lineage: Bacteria > Pseudomonadota > Alphaproteobacteria > Rhizobiales > Hyphomicrobiaceae > Hyphomicrobium_B. Next base: position 15,156 of record JAYTQI010000403.1, read on the forward strand.
GATGGTACTCGGTGCGTGACGAAGCCTATTACAAGGAAGACGAGACCGAGTTGAAAGACGGCAGTCCTGGCGAAGGCGGGCCCAAGAAGAGATTTGCCATTCCGACGGGCACCGAAGTGGAATGGAACGAGGAGGAGACCTATTTCTTCCGGCTTTCGGCTTATCAAGCCAAGCTGTTGGCGCTTTACGAGGCGCACCCGGACTTCATCCTTCCGCCGGAACGCAAGAACGAGGTCACAAGCTTCGTCAAAATGGGCCTTGAAGATTTATCGATCTCGCGTTCGACGTTGGACTGGGGAATCCCGGTTCCGGGCGGGCCCAATTCTGAAGCAACGGGCCACGTGATGTATGTATGGATTGACGCGCTCAACAATTACATCACCGCGACAGGGCTTTTGAACGGTGGCGGGCCACGCGTAAAATATTGGCCAGCGGACGTCCATGTGATTGGTAAAGACATTATCCGCTTTCACGCCATCTTCTGGCCAGCGTTTTTGATGAGCGCTGGGCTGCCCTTACCAAAGCGGGTGTTCAGCCACGGCTTTGTGCTGAATAAGGGCGAAAAAATCTCGAAGTCTGTCGGCAACGTCATCGACCCATTTGATCTTGTGGCGCACTACGGGCGTGAGCAGTTGCGCTATTTCTTCTTGCGCGAAGTGATGTTTGGGCAGGATGGCAACTATTCACCAGAAGCTATCGCCAACCGGATCAATGCCGATCTCGCCAACAACCTTGGCAATCTGGCGCAACGCTCGCTGTCGATGATTTTTAAAAACTGTGACGGCAAGATTCCTGTGCCCGGCGAATGTACGGCCGAAGATCAGGCTATTCTCGCAGCGGCGGATGGGATTTATGCAAAGGCCCGGCTTGAAATGGACCGCCAGGCGCTGACCAAGTATCTCGATGCGGTGTGGAGCGTGATCTCGGACGCCAACCAATACTTTGCGGGCCAGGAGCCGTGGGCAAAAAAGAAAACTGATCCTAAACGCATGGAGACCATCCTCTATGTAACTGCGGAGTGCGTGCGGCAGTTCGCAATTTTGATACAACCTGTATTGCCGGAAGCGGGCGCTAAGTTGCTCGATCTGTTAGCAGTGGCGCCCGGTCACCGCACCTTTGCGTATCTCGGCCCCAAGCACCGTTTGCGCGGCGGTACTGCGATCCCTGAGCCGCAAGGCGTGTTTCCACGCTATGTCGATCCGAGCGAGCCGCTCAAAGGCGCGAAAACCTAAATGCTTATCGATCATCACTGCCACATTGACCGCCACGAATTCGAGAAAGACCTCGATGGCGTGGTGGCGCGGGCGCATGCGGCTGGCGTTGGCGTTATGGTCAATATCTCGACGCGCATCCGGCAGTTCGATCACTTGCGAACAGTGATTGAGCGCTTTCCGAATGTCTTTGGCTCGATTGGTACGCACCCTCACCACGCGCATGAAGAATTGGATATTCCGCTGGAGGAGATTATCCGGATTTCCGGGCACCCCAAGATTGTGGCGATTGGGGAAGCCGGCCTGGATTATCATTATAAGCACTCGACGCCAGACGCCCAGGCCGAAGGCTTTCGCCGTCATATCGCGGCGGCGCGGATCACCGGACTGCCGCTTGAAATTCACACCCGCGAGGCCGATGAGGATACTATCGCGATCCTTGAAGACGAGCATGCCAGGGGCGCGTTTCCGGCTATTCTGCACTGTTACACGGGCGGCGCGAAGCTCGCTGCGCGCGCGGTTGAGCTGGGGCTCTATGTGTCGTTCACAGGCGTTGTGACATTTAAGAAGTCTGATGCCTTGCGCGAGATAGCAACCGCTGTTCCCCTGGACCGCTTACTCATTGAAACCGATGCGCCGTTCTTGGCGCCCGAGCCCTATCGCGGCAAACTGTGCGAACCCGCCTACGTCGTGCACACGGCGCAAGCGCTGGCTAAGGTCAAGGGCGTGCCGCTTGATGACTTTGCGCATGCCACAGCAGAGAATTTCTTCCGCCTGTTTCATAAGGTGAAGCGCGATAGGGTTGCAGTATGACCTACCGCTTCACAATTTTGGGCTGTGGATCATCAGGTGGCGTGCCGCGCATTGGCATGAGCTGGGGTGCCTGCGATCCCGACAATCCCAAAAATCGCAGGCGCCGTTGCTCGGCGCTGGTTGAGCGAATTGGAGCCAACGGCCAGACCGCGGTGCTGATCGATACAGCGCCAGATTTTCGCGAGCAGATCTTGAGCGTGCGTCTGATGGCGCTGGACGGCGTGCTGTTCACGCATGATCACGCCGACCACACCCACGGCATCGATGATCTCCGCATGGTTACTTATGCCCAGAAGCGCCGGGTCGATGTGTACTTTGACGCCAAAACAGGCAAGAGCCTGCAGGAGCGCTTTGCCTATTGCTTCAAGACACCAGAGGGTTCGAGTTACCAGCCGATCCTCAACGGCCACGAGATTGACGGCGTTTCAACTGTTGTGATCAAGGGCGGTGGCGGCGAGATGAAATGTCTGCCGATCTTGCAGACTCACGGCGATATAACTTCGCTAGGGTTCAGGTTTTCAAATCTCGCGTACTCACCCGACATTTCTGATTTGCCGGTGGAGTCGATTTCCAAACTTGAAGGCCTGGATGTCTGGGTTGTCGATGCGCTGCGCTACACGCCGCATGAGAGCCACTTCCACGTCAAACGCGCGCTCGAGTGGGTGGCGC
>JAYTQI010000404.1:0-3303 GCA_043746825.1 Hyphomicrobium sp.
GCCAATGCCTTTGCGGCCATCCGCATCTCCAACCCTGCAGGCCTTGGCCACGCGGACGAGGGTGACGTTCACGCTGCGCCCACCGTCACTCTGATCCAAGCCATGCACTTAGCGTCAGAGCGCGACCGCATCGCCAACGCCTACGTCACCGCTTATGCTGACATCTTTGATTTTGCCCTGCCCGCTCTTCAAGACGCCCGCGCCACGGCCGAAACCCCCGACCTCGCCGTCACCACCTTGCATATGATGCTTATGTCAGAATATTCTGACAGTCACATTGCCCGCAAACATGGGGTGGCCGCAGCCCTTGCAGTGCAGCAAGAAGCCCGGGATCTGAAATCTTCCTGGACCCCGGCTGCAAGCCTCAGAACTCTCAGTAAATTGGCTAAATTCGACCGCGATTTGAAGGGGCGCGGCCTCAATCCGGGCACGACCGCCGATTTCGTGGTTGCGACACTTTTCACGGAAGGGCTCAGCCGACGGAAACAACCGTGAACGCCCGGCGATTGGCAGCACAAGTTTCTACTTAAGTACTTGTCGAGATGGGCGGCCTAAGGCTATTAGAGGGCCGTGTCCCGCAAGGATCACACACCTATCCAGCAGGCCTAACCGGGGGGAAGCGTCTCCGGGTGCTGCATGGTTGGATAGATAACCCCAGAGCTGATCCACCGAAGTCCCGCCATTTCGACGGGGGAGCGTTGGTGCTCGTATTGTTTAATTCGTGGGAGGAACCCCCCTAATGGCGAAAATCAACAAAGTCATGCTTGGCGAGTCACTCGTCGGCGACGGCAACGAAGTGGCACACATCGATCTCATCATTGGTCCGCGTGGCTCGGCGGCAGAAACAGCATTCTGCAACTCGCTGACGAACAACAAGGACGGCTTCACGTCGCTCCTCGCTGTCATTGCGCCAAACCTCGCCTGCAAGCCAAACACGATCCTTTACAACAAGGTCACCATCAAGGACGCCCGCCAGGCCGTTCAGATGTTCGGACCCGCACAGTACGGCGTCGCCAAGGCCATCCAGGACTCGGTTGCCGAAGGCGTGATCCCAGCTGCTGAAGCTGACGATCTCTACGTCTGCGTTGGCGTGTTCATCCACTGGGAAGCGGCAGACGATGCCAAGATCCAGGACTATAACTACCGCGCCACCAAGGAAGCTCTCGCCCGCGCTGTTGCTGGCAAGCCAACCGCCGCTGAAGCAACTGCCCAGCGCAACTCGGTCACACATCCGTTCGCTGCAAAGACTTGAAGCGGACACCGTCCACAGCAGGAAAATCATAAGCACAACACTGCCCCGCCTATGAAGGTGGGTCTGCTGCAGCGATTGGGTAGACTAATCTCAGGCCGTTACAGCGGCTAGCACTGGCAAATGGACATCGCAGGGCAACCTGCACCATCTGTCTTGAGTTGGCCCAAAGTTGACTTGGACTACTTATCCCGGCCGGCGATCTCCTTGAGGTCTCCGGCCGTAATTTTTTTGGCGTGCAGCGCGCTCGCCGTCAGCGTGCCAACGGCTCCAGCTATGCGCACGGCGTCGAGATCAGCTCTGTCGCGAATGCCGCCCGCCGCGTAGACCCGCCGCCCTTGGGCTTTGGCAACGATCTCCGCAATACGTTGCAAGTCCGGCCCGGCGTGGGTGCCAACACGCGCCAGCGTCATGACGATAACGCGCGCGGGCCAAAGCGCTACGTCCTTGAGCAGGACATCAGGCCCCATGAATTCATCGCCGCGAAAATCCAAGGACAGTATGGTGCGCATCGGCGCTTCTGTAACGATGTCCTTCAAGGCCGTGACGGTCTCGAGCGCTTCCGAGCCGACCACCAGCGTTGCGACCGGCGCCGCCAGAACGGCGCGCGCCGCACCTCGCGACGAGGTGCCAGCATCGATCCAGATTTCGGCACCTGGGAACACAGCGCTGACAGATGGCACGAGGTGGACATTGCGGCCCCTGCCCTCAATGCCATCGAGGTCGGCAATATAGATACGGCGGAAGGGGTAGAGCGCCCGCAAGCCTTTGGCGACAGATACGGGATCGCTGCCTTTGGCGAGTGGCGTCTCAAGGGCGCGATAATTGGCGCGTTCACCGCGAACCGCGCGCACTACCTGCCCACCTGCAACATCGATTACTGGTATGACTTCCATCGAATCCGTCCTCAGAAACCCCTCTAACATGGCACCACACAGGGGTCGCCGGATAATTGCGCACGGAGCATCTCCCGGTTGCGTCCAAACCGGCGCACTTGGCGTGCTGGCTGACAGCAGTGTAAGACCATTCCCGAGCAGTGTTGAAGGATGAGACTTGGCCCATGCGAACCCGCAAACTTGGAACGACCAGCCTAGATGTGTCGCTGATAGGCCTTGGCACCATGACCTGGGGCCAGCAGAACACCGAGGTTGAGGGCCATGCCCAGATGGATTATGCGCTTGAGCATGGCGTCAACTTCTTCGATACAGCTGAACTCTATTCTATACCCCCTAAGCCACAGACGGCGGGCGCGACCGAGCGGATCATCGGCTCCTGGTTCAAGGGCCGGGGCACGCGGTCTAAGGTTATCCTCGCCACCAAGGCCGTAGGGCGTTCGACGATGACCTGGTTTCGTGAGAATGGCGCACCGCCCCGTATCACCAAAGCACAGCTCACTGAGGCCATCGACAAGAGCCTGAAGCGGCTGAACACCGACTACATTGATCTTTATCAGCTGCACTGGCCCGACCGCTCGTTGCCGTGGGGCGCCAATCCATCGCGGTACGTTGCCTCCGAATTTGAAGGCGGCGATGACGGCGCGCCGATGGCCGAAACACTTGAGATCCTGCAAGGCTTCATCCAGGCCGGCAAGGCCCGCTATATTGGCGTCTCGAACGAGAGCGGCTGGGGCACGATGCGATTTCTCTCGGAGTCGTCCGCGCATGGGCTTCCGCGCATCCAGTCGATCCAGAACGCTTACAATCTCTTGAACCGCACCTTCGATACTGGTCTCGCTGAGATCGCCATGCGCGAACACGTCAGCCTGCTCGCCTATTCACCGCTGGCGCAGGGTTATCTTACCGGCAAGTACCTCGATGGCGCCCGTCCGGCTGGCTCACGCAGCGAACTGTTCAACCGCGGCCAGCGTTACGAGCTGACCGCCACCGATGACGCCATCCGCGCTTATATCGCCTTGGCGCGCGCATATTCTCTCGACCCAGCCCAGATGGCGATTGCATTCGTCAATCAGCAGCCGTTCGTCGCCTCCAGCTTGATCGGCGCGACGAGCATGGAGCAACTCGCCACCAACATCGGCGCGATCAACGTGACGCTAA
>JAYTQI010000405.1:0-7317 GCA_043746825.1 Hyphomicrobium sp.
CGCAGCCGATGCGCCTGCTGCCTACCGCACCGCGTTCACCGACCCGGCCTGCTTGAAGATGATTCTTGATTGGAGTGCTGCCCGATGAACACCGCACAAGGCGCCTCGGCTGTCGCTGAAAAAGCGTCACCCGTGACCTTCATGATGAAAGACCTGCGGGCCGAAGCCGCGATCGAGCCGCCGCCCATCTCAACGTCGCCTGCGACGAAAGAGACGCAGATCATCGCGATCTACGGCACGGGCGGCATTGGCAAGAGCTTCACGCTTGCCAACCTCAGCTACATGATGGCCCAGCAAGGCAAGAAGGTCTTGCTGATCGGCTGCGACCCGAAGAGCGACACCACTTCGCTGCTCTTCGGCGGCCGCGCTTGCCCCACCATCATCGAGACCTCGTCGAAGAAGAAGCTCGCCGGCGAAGCGGTGGCGATCGGCGATGTTTGCTTCAAGCGCGACGGCGTCTACGCCATGGAACTCGGCGGCCCTGAAGTCGGCCGCGGTTGCGGTGGCCGCGGGATCATTCATGGCTTCGAATTGCTCGAGAAACTCGGCTTCCACGACTGGGGGTTCGACTACGTGCTGCTCGACTTCTTGGGCGATGTGGTCTGCGGCGGCTTCGGCCTGCCGATTGCGCGCGACATGTGCCAGAAGGTAATCGTCGTCGGCTCCAACGATCTGCAATCGCTGTATGTCGCCAACAACGTCTGTTCGGCGGTTGAATATTTCCGCAAACTTGGCGGCAACGTCGGTGTGGCCGGCATGGTCATCAACAAGGACGACGGCACGGGCGAAGCTCAGGCTTTCGCTGCCGCCGCCGGAATTCCAGTTCTTGCTGCGATCCCCGCCAACGAGGATATCCGCCGCAAGAGCGCCAACTACGAAATCATAGGCACCCAAGAAAGCGAGTGGGGTCCGTTGTTCGCGGAGCTTGCCAAGAATGTTGCGGAAGCGCCACCCGTGCGGCCAACCCCGCTCACTCAAGATGGGTTGCTTGCGCTGTTCAAAGGCGAGGCGGTTGGGCGCGGCGTCGTGCTTAAGCCAGCCACCCTTGAAGACATGTGCGGCGGAACCATCGTGCAGAAGCCGTCCCTAGAAGTTGTCTACGAAACGGTTTGATACGGCCAATTTAAGGAAGCTGTCGCTATGACAGAGTTAGGACCTAAGGCCGGTGACGACAACGGCGCGTCAGTCGAGGTGGTCTATGATTCTGCGTCCGAGGTTCAGGCACTGGAAACCGGCGGCGGCGGCGCCAGTCAGGACTGCGGCGGTCAGGACATCGAGGGCGCGGTATTCAATCCCGCTGCGGTCAAATCTGACGGATTAGGCTGCCACTCTGGCAAAGATGCCATGCACAAGGCGGCAGCTGCCTCTGGCAAAAGCGAAATACTTGAGCAGTACGCCAAAGATTATCCCGCTGGTCCGCATGATCAGCCGCAAAGTATGTGCCCGGCATTTGGTGCCCTTCGTGTTGGCCTGAGGATGCGGCGCACGGCGACCGTGCTGTCAGGCTCGGCCTGCTGTGTTTACGGCCTCACTTTCACGTCTCATTTCTATGGTGCCCGCCGCACCGTTGGATATGTACCCTTCAATTCTGAAACTTTGGTGACAGGCAAACTGTTCGAAGACATTCGCGACGCGGTCTTCAAACTTGCAGACCCCGAACTCTACGACGCCATTGTCATCATCAATTTGTGTGTGCCAACGGCTTCTGGCGTCCCGCTGCAGTTGCTGCCAAAAGAAATCAGCGGCGTTCGTATTATCGGCATCGACGTGCCGGGCTTTGGTGTTCCAACCCACGCCGAAGCTAAGGATGTGCTGGCTGGCGCCATGCTCCGCTACGCGCGCACGGAAGCTGAGAGCGGACCCGTACAAGCGCCGCGCGTTGCCAAAAGTGGTAAGCCGCAAATCGCGCTTTTGGGTGAAATGTTCCCAGCTGATCCGGTTGGCATTGGCATGTTGCTGGAGCCGCTCGGCCTCGCGGCTGGACCCGTTGTGCCGACGCGCGAATGGCGTGAACTCTATGGCGCGCTGGACTGTCAGGCCGTGGCCGCGATCCATCCGTTCTATACAGCCTCGATCCGCGAATTTGAGACTGCGGGCCGCCCCGTTGTTGGATCAGCGCCCGTTGGTCACGATGGCACGGCGGCTTGGCTTGAGAACATCGGCAAAGTTTGCAACGTCTCTGAAGATAAGATTGCGGCAGCTAAACAAAAAATTCTCCCTGCGATCAAGGCAGCCCTTGGCAAGATGCCGATTGATGGCCGTATCACCTTGTCGGGATATGAAGGCTCAGAACTGCTTGTTGCCCGCCTGCTGATCGAAAGCGGCGCGCGCGTGCATTATGTCGGCACGGCTTGCCCGAAGACACGCTGGTCAGATGCCGACCGCGAGTGGCTGGAAGCCAAAGGCGTACATGTCACCTTCCGCGCCTCGCTAGAGCAAGACCTCGCTGCGATGAGAGAATTCAAGCCAGATCTCGCCATCGGCACGACGCCAGTTGTGCAAAAGGCTAAGGAGATGGCGATTCCGTCGCTTTACTTCACCAACCTGATCTCGGCCCGTCCGCTCATGGGTCCGGCAGGCGCTGGTTCGCTGGCGACAGTCGTCAATGCCGCACTTCAAAACAAGCCACGCTTCGATGCGATGAAATCATTCTTCGCCGGCGTCGGCGAAGGCTTTACGGCGGGTGTGTGGGAAAAACAGCCAGTCGATAATCCGCTCTTCAAAGCAGAATACAAGCGCCGCCTCGACAAAGAAGCCAAGAAGCGCAAAGCCGAGGAGATGATATGACCCTCATCCTCGATCATGATCGCGCTGGCGGCTACTGGGGAGCGGTGTACGCTTTTACAGCCATCAAGGGCCTGCAAGTGATCATCGATGGCCCCGTTGGCTGCGAGAACCTTCCCGTCACTTCCGTATTGCACTATACCGATGCGCTCCCCCCTCATGAATTGCCTATCGTTGTTACAGGTCTTGGCGAAGAAGAGCTGGGCAAGACCGGCACCGAAGGGGCGATGAAGCGCGCTCATAAGACGCTTGATCCGTCATTGCCAGCAGTTGTCGTCACCGGCTCGATCTCGGAAATGATCGGCGGCGGCGTGACGCCCGAAGGCACCAACATCCAGCGCTTCCTGCCACGCACCATCGACGAAGATCAGTGGCAGAGCGCCAACCGCGCCATCTATTGGCTGTGGACGCAATACGGCCGCAAGAAAATACCTGACCGCCCTGTCCGCAAAGAGGGTGAAAAACCGCGCGTCAATATCATTGGCACGATCTACGGCACCTTCAACTCGCCCTCCGATCTCGCTGAAATTCGCCGCTTAGTTGAAGGCATTGGGGCCGAGGTCAATATGGTCTTCCCGATGGGCAGCCACGTTGCGGACGTCGCCAAACTCGTCGATGCGGATGTGAATATCTGTATGTACCGCGAATTCGGCCGCATGCTGTGCGAGGGCCTTGAGCGGCCCTATCTCCAAGCGCCGATTGGTTTGCACTCGACGACCAAATTCTTGCGCTCGCTGGGTGAGCTTCTCGGTATCGATCCCGAGCCCTTCATTGAACGCGAAAAGCACACAACCATTAAGCCTTTGTGGGATTTGTGGCGCTCAGTTACACAGGATTTCTTCGGCACCGCATCGTTTGGCGTTGTCGCGAATGAGACATACGCGCGCGGTATTCGCAACTTCCTCGAAACCGAAATGGGTTTACCCTGCACCTTTGCCTTCTCGCGCAAAGCCGGTGTTAAGCCTGAGAACGATGCCGTTCGCAAAGCCATCCGCGAGAAACCACCGCTGATTCTGTTTGGCTCTTTCAACGAGCGCATGTACCTCGCGGAAGCGGGTGGCCGCTCCACCTACATTCCAGCTTCATTCCCTGGTGCCATCATTCGCCGCCACACCGGAACGCCGTTCATGGGTTACGCCGGGGCCACCTATCTGGTGCAGGAAGTTTGCAACGCTCTGTTTGATGCGCTGTTCCATATTTTGCCGCTCGCCACTGAAATGGACAAGGTTGAGGCCTCACTGGCTCGCAATGCGCTTGAGTTGCCCTGGGATGATGAGGCTAAGTCCGCGCTCGATGACATGATCGATGCTCATCCCGTTCTGATCAGGATTTCAGCAGCAAAGCGCTTGCGCGACGCGGCTGAGCGTGAAGCCCGGCGCGCGGGTGAATCGTCTGTCTCTGTGTCGCGGGTTTCGCTCGCGGGCGTGGCCTTAAATGGAGGCCAGGCAGCATGACACATCTTTCGCAAGCTCTCATTTCACGCATCACGCGGCGCCCTTTGGGTGGAGACAAATCAACCGGCAACATTTTTCAGATGGGGAGCTATCGAATGGCTTTTGCAATCGATGAAGGCCCGGGCCACGCGCCATCAAAATTTAAGAAAACCGAATCCATCGAATACAAGGCGATTTTCGCGGTGACGTTCGCCGTGTTTCTTGCCGCCGAAATTCTGGGACTTTTGCTGCCGCAGCGTTTGGCTGCGCGCTTCAGCGGGAGTGCACCGAAGAAATCAGTAATCCGGAGTGCGAAGGAGAGCGCCAGTACGTGCGCTACCTACGCCTTCATGGGTTAACTGGAAGGAAAGTTCGTCCGGGCAACCGGCCGAATGGTTGCCGTGATGGGTTCATCACGGATCGTCCCTGCCGCGCGGGAAGTGTGCGGTAACGGCCGAAAGGCCAAATATGGAGTGTTAGACATGGCTGCTGAAAACAGAGGCGGCACGCTTTCGGGGCTGACCGACCAACAGGCCAAGGAATTCCACGGTGCCTTCATGACCGGATTTATTATCTTTACGGTAATTGCCGTCATCGCGCACTTCCTTGTCTGGAACTGGCGTCCTTGGTTCCCTGGCGTCAACGGATACGCATCGTTGATGGATGGAGCGACGCACGTTGCTAGCTACATCACCTCGTTCAAAGCATAGGAGGCACAGTTATGTACAAATTGTGGACACTGTTCGATCCACGCCGGGCGTTGGTCGGGCTTGCAACATTCCTGTTCGCTCTCGCGATCATCATCCATTTTATCCTGCTGAGCACCAGCCGGTTCAATTGGATCGAAGGACCTCGGGCCGGCGCACCAGCAAAGGCCTCGGCGATCGAAATGCCGTTGCTGAAGAAAAACGCTTAAGTACAGAGAAATCGGAACGGGCGCATAGCCTCATTGGCGACTGGCCCGTTCCAAAAAAAGTGGTAGCAGAAGCAGCTGGCGATGTGCTGGCTGAGTGGAGGATCCGGCTATGGCCATGCTCAATTTCGAAAAGAAATACCGGGTGCGGGGCGGCACGCTTGTCGGCGGAGACTTGTTTGATTTCTGGGTCGGGCCATTTTACGTCGGCTTCTTCGGAGTCAGCACGATCTTCTTCACGGTGGTCGGCATCGCACTTATGCTTTGGTCGATTGCCCACGGGCCGACCTGGAATATCTGGCGCTTAAGTGTCAACCCGCCAGCAGCTGCCAACGGATTGCATTTTGCGCCGCTGCTTAAAGGTGGAATTTGGCAAATCGTGACAATGTGTGCAGTCGGAGCGTTCAGTTCCTGGGCGCTGCGTGAAGTTGAGATATGCAGAAAGCTCGGCATTGGCTATCATGTGCCATTCGCCTTTGCGTTCGCGATTTTAGCTTTTGTCACGCTCAACGTATTCAGGCCAATTCTCATGGGATCTTGGTCATATGGTTTTCCATACGGTATTTTCAGTCACTTAGACTGGGTATCGAACACAGGGTACCAATACGGGAACTTCCACTACAATCCGGTCCACATGATTGCGATCACATTCTTCTTCACGACATGCTTGGCTCTGGCGCTGCACGGTTCTCTAATTCTGTCTGCAGCCAATCCGGTGGCAGGCGAAGCTGTCAAAACACCGGAGCACGAGAACACGTTCTTCCGGGATGCAATTGGTTACTCGGTCGGCACACTCGGTATTCACCGGCTAGGGCTTTTCTTGGCACTCGCGGCTGTGTTTTTCAGCGCTGTCTGCATTATCATAAGCGGTCCGCTATGGCTTGAAGGCAATCCTTGGTCTGATTTCTGGGTTTGGCCGAAGATACTTTCGTTTGGGTCTCGGGGCTAAGAGAGGCGTAAGAAAATGGCCACATATCAAAACATCTTCACGCAAGTACAGGTTCGTGGGCCCGCCGAATTGGGTTTGGAGCTGCCGCGAGGCGACTCTAACCGTTCCGGTACCCCAGGCTTCAAATATTGGGCGGGCAAATTCGGCGATGCTCAAGTTGGCCCAATCTATTTAGGTACGCTCGGATTGATGTCGATCATCTGTTTCGTCATCGCATTCGAGATCATCGGCCTAAACATGTTGGCTTCCGTCAACTGGAACCCGGCGAAATTTGTCAGAACACTGTTCTATCTGTCTCTGGACCCGCCAGCTGCTAAGTACGGTCTTCATATTCCACCGCTAAAAGAGGGTGGATGGTGGCTTATGGCAGGCTTCTTCCTGACCACGTCGATCTTGTTGTGGTGGGTAAGACTGTACCGGCGGGCTCGCGCTCTCAACATGGGAACGCATGTTGCCTGGGCTTTTGCCGCCGCGATCTGGCTCTACCTGGTTCTCGGATTTATCCGGCCTCTGCTTCTTGGCCACTGGAGTGAGGCAGTTCCATTCGGCATATTCTCGCATCTCGATTGGACCAATAACTTCTCTCTCAACCACGGCAACTTGTTCTACAATCCGTTCCACGCGCTCTCGATCGCCTTCCTTTACGGTTCGGCACTCCTGTTCGCGATGCACGGAGCAACCATTCTGGCGGTGTCGCGCTATGGCGGCGAGCGCGAGCTGGAGCAGATAACGGACCGTGGTACAGCCTCAGAACGAGCCGCTTTGTTCTGGCGTTGGACGATGGGCTTCAACGCAACGATGGAGTCGGTTCATCGTTGGGCTTGGTGGTTTGCGGTGTTGTGTCCACTGACGGGCGGCATCGGTATCTTGTTGACAGGGACTGTGGTCGATAACTGGTACGACTGGGGCATCAAGCACGGCATCGCGCCGACAGCCTACCCATGATCTCGTTGTCCGGGCTGGCGCCGCTGGCCCGGACTCCCGTGATCCCAATATCGGCCAATATGTCTAGTTTGAATTCATATCTCAGGTCTAGGCCGCTCAAGCGGACGAACACGGCTTCAACTCGCATTCTCGCCCGAGAGGAAGTTTCATGGCAGTTTCCAAATTTGAGCAAAGGCGGCTAGCTCATCGTTCGCTTCCGCTGACAAGCGGGCATGGTATAAATCGAACAGATATAGAGTCGGCAGTTAGAGACTTGGGTGAACTTGAGTCTGACCCTCGCGGTGCCGTGCAGC
>JAYTQI010000406.1:0-7298 GCA_043746825.1 Hyphomicrobium sp.
TTTGAATGTCACGGCCGTATCTCCCACGATAGGATTTCGATTCGAATCATATCACGTCTATTTCGGTCAAAAACACGGCGAAGTGATGATTTTTCGTTCATTCACACCTGAACAAGACTTATCCTCAACTTGCTTTGGGGCGTAAACGGCACGTACGCAAAGACGCTGGACCGGTCGTGCGGAAGCAGCATATTGGGCGCGCGTACCCCGGTATTTTGGGGACTTACGCCATTGAAACACTGGGCTGCTGATTGCGGTGTAGGGATTTGATTGCATGGCAAGTCTGCCGGATTTGAAGGCAAAGCCCAAAACAACGACAAAAACTGAAGGGTCTGCAAGCATGCGGCTTTTTCGCAGCCTCGCGTTTGTGTGGGCCATTGCCGTGACAGCCCTGATGTCAGCCGTGGCTCTCATCTTTCCAGCAACGGACCTGGTCGTCTCGGCATACTTCTATGTTCCTGGACGGGGATTCCCCGCTTCCAACGAGACCGCGATGCTGGCGTTGCGTAGTGCTGGCCGCATTTTGCCGGGGCTAGCTATCGCGGGCGTCGTACTGCTCGCTATTTACAGGCTGGTGCGCCAGGCACCGCTGAGTTTTGTCTCAGACCGCGCCTTGGCGTTCCTGGCTTTGTGCTTTTCGGTCGCCCCGGGTCTCATCGTCAATCTGCTGCTCAAATCACATTGGGGACGCCCTCGCCCGCTCGCCACCCAAGACTTCGGTGGCCCAATGCCATTTACGCCAGCTTGGTCGTGGTGGGGCGGTTGCCCATCGAATTGCTCATTCGCCTCGGGCGAGGCCTCAACAGCGATGATGCTGATGGCTTTCGTTTTTGTCGCGCCCAGCCGTTACCGGACCTTGATCGCCAGCGTGGTTTTGGTGTGGACGGCTATCATCTCGCTGAACCGGGTCGCTTTTGGAGCCCATTACATTTCGGACGTCGTGATCGCTTGTGGTTTAACGCTGGCCTGCATCGCCGTTTTCAAGGTTTTCGTACTCGACGAGCCCGGCCCGCAGTCCTGACCCCGCGGCGGCCCCGTCCTCTTGCAACACTGGGCATACCTGATAAAAGTGCCGCGCTTCCCAAAAAGCCCACCATAATCAGGATCATCGCCATGGCCCCTAAGGGCAAAATCAAGAAGGTCGTGCTCGCTTATTCCGGCGGCCTCGACACCTCGATCATCCTGAAATGGCTGCAGGAAACTTACGACGCTGAAGTGGTGACGTTTACCGCTGACCTCGGCCAGGGCGAGGAGCTGGAACCGGCGCGCAAGAAAGCGTTGATGCTGGGCATCAAGAAAGAGAACATCTTCATCGAGGACCTGCGCGAAGAGTTCGTCCGCGATTACGTGTTCCCGATGTTCCGCGCCAATGCCGTTTATGAGGGTGTCTACCTGCTCGGCACCTCGATTGCCCGGCCGCTGATTGCGAAAAAACAAATCGATATTGCCCGCAAAGTTGGCGCCGACGCCGTCTGTCACGGCGCGACGGGCAAGGGCAACGACCAAGTCCGCTTTGAGCTGGGATACTATGCGCTAGAACCCGGCATTAAGATCATTGCGCCGTGGCGGGAGTGGTCGTTCAAAGGCCGCGAGGACTTGATCGAGTTTGCGCGCAAGAACCAGATCCCGGTCGCTAAAGACAAAGAGGGTGAGAGCCCGTTCTCGGTCGATGCCAACCTCTTGCACTCCTCATCTGAAGGCAAAGTGCTGGAAGACCCGGCCAAGAAAGCCCCGGAAATCGTTTATCAGCGCACCATCTCTCCAATGAGCGCACCCGACAAAGTGACCACAATCAAGATCGGCTTTGAAAAGGGCGACGCGACATCGTTAAACGGCAAGAAGCTGTCGCCCGCGACGCTTTTGAAAGCCTTGAACGATCTTGGACGCGATAACGGCATCGGCCGTCTCGATCTCGTTGAAAACCGCTTTGTCGGTATGAAGTCGCGCGGCGTCTATGAGACGCCAGGCGGCACAATCTTGCTCGTTGCCCACCGCGCCATGGAAAGCATCACGCTGGATCGCGGCGCTATGCATCTCAAAGACGAGATCATGCCACGCTATGCCGAGCTGATTTATAATGGCTTCTGGTTCTCGCCGGAGCGCGAGATGTTGCAGGCCCTGATCGATAAGTCACAAGAGCACGTCGAGGGCGAGGTGACCTTGGAGCTCTACAAGGGCAACACTATCGTCATCGGCCGCGAGAGCGCGAAGTCTCTCTACTCGCCAACCCTCGTCACCTTCGAGGATGACAAAGGCGCCTACGACCAAAAAGACGCGCAGGGCTTTATCAAGTTGAATGCGCTCAGGTTGCGGACGTTGGGGGTGAGGAATACAACACCGAAACGCAGCTAACATAATCAATACGGCATGCACGATAGAGGCGCTTCACACATGAACCACATCGAGATTGGCAGAATCGCAGGCATTCCGATTTATCTCGATATGTTTTTCGTGCTCGTGCTGCTGCTGTTTTGTTACCCCTACTTCACCAGCGGCGATTCCCAGTTGATGTCGGCTGGCATTGTTATTGCCGCTGGCTTGCTGCTGTCGATTTTGCTTCATGAACTGGGGCACGCTTTTGCCGCCCGCGCTTTCAAGATTGGTGTCTCGCACATTGAGCTCACAGGCATTGGCGGATTAGCGCATTTTGAGAAGTCGCTGCCGCAATCAGTCCTGATCCGGACAATCGTTTATTTGGCCGGGCCAGCTGTGAATTTTGCGCTGTGGTTCGGCCTTGGCTCCTTGGCGGGCACGGCGATCGGGGCTGACAAGACGGCGCTATTCATTGCGCTGGCAGCGCTTTCGAGTGCCAATTTCTGGTTGGCCTGTTTCAACCTTTTGCCCGCTTACCCACTTGATGGCGGGCGCACGCTTGATTCTTGGCTCGGTGCGCTATTCGGCGGCGTATGGTCTGTGAGGATCGTCGCCACACTCGGCATGCTGGTCGTCGCGTACCTTGGCCTCACATCGTTGCCTGACAATTTCTGGCGCATGATGCTGGCGTTTTTTCTGTTTCAGGCCAACTGGATCGCTCTCCAGACCGTTGGTGGCTGGAGCGGCCGGAAATAGGTCATGAGGCCTTTTTAGCGCGGAACATTGACCATCTCTCCCAATTGCCGTCCTTCGGTCATGAAGCGGCCCGAGGTTCTGTTATAAGAGCCAGCTACTTCAATGTTCACCTTTTTCTGGCCATCCGTCCATGACCCGCACGTCTGTCAATCATACGCTCTCCCGCGTCTACTTTCTGCTCGCGCTTGTTCTCTGCGTCTCGATTGCCGCCAAGCTGGCTGACCAGATACCGGGCATTGCGGGTACGCCCTTTGAGAGCATCGCGAAAAGCATTTATGAGTGGTTGCGCGACATGTCGTTGCTGGTTGCCACCGGCGTTGTTGCCTACATCAGCAACGTTTTCCAGAAGCGCTCGAAGTTTGTCGAGAGCTTAGAAGAAGAGTGGCGCAACATCGTCAAAACCAAATCGGCGCTGCTGAACTATTGCGAGAAGCCGTATCAGGCGACCGATGATTATCTGAGCGCCTTCTCCCGCATTAGTGAAACCATCGACACCATGCGCATCGTCTACCGCAATGCTGGCGAGACAGACGGCCTCGTTGGGCTCTACCCCTACGCGCCATTGCATGACATGCGCCGCGTTTTGCAATCGCTCGATCCGCGCTCAGGTATCGAGATTACTGACGCTCAGAAAAAGCTGGTGCGGGATGCGATTTTGCAGGCGTTCTATGCCCTGCGCGAAACGTTCCTGGAAGAACTCGACCTCGAGCAGCCGTCGCATCCGCTGCTCATTTCCGGCGCGCACCGCCTAAAAGTGCCGGGCGCCGACATCACAGCCATGATCCAGCAGGATCACCAAAGCCAACGGCTTCAGCGCGAGACCTCGCCACGGCCGGATATCGACGCGATGCTCAGCGAACTCAGATCACGCGAGAAAGACTACGGCAGCGCTCCAAACGGCAAGCCGCCTCAGAAACGCTGAGGGGACACATAAACCGGTTTGGCTTTTTCGATGACAGCGCGTTTGGCGGCCTGTTGCGGCGCTTCAAGAGCTGCGTAGGCGGCGTTAATCCGGCGCGACATGCCAGCCAGATAGTCGCGGACTTCTGACGGCAACGCGACACCTTCGAAAAGATCGGGATGATAGATTTTCGACAGCTTCAGGTAAGCCGCGCGGACATCGTCCCATTCAGCACCCCGGCTGACTCCCAGAATGCCGTGCGGATCAAAAGCGTCGGCGGGCGGTTTTTGAGCATTCAGAGTTGGTTTCGTGCCCTGCGGCACAATCTTGACGGCCTTGATGGTCGATTTGGCAATGAGACCGCGGTCGCCGTCGTGGGTTTCAAAATCGAGAAACGCCATCTGGCCATTAAGAACTTCATAAAGCGAGCGTGCCGAAGAGATGTAAAAATTGCCCTTCAGAACGCGCCCGTCATCCAGCGTCAGCTCGGCCAGAACGGACGATTGCTGGAGGCTGTTATCAATGCGATTGCGTTCGAACATGGGGCGGGCCTGTTTGAAAGTGAAACATGGGTGCTTTTCAGACCCACCTCGCAAGTTCCGTGCAAGCTCCGTAAAATCACCCAATCAGGGCCGAACGCCGCGGCACAGCGCCTAGCCGGAAGGTTATGGGTGTGCTACGTCGCGGGCAGATATTGCGCCGCACAAGGCTGACGCATTAACCTTCAGGCCACTCATGAAACTCCGTAATGTCGCGATTATCGCGCACGTCGACCATGGCAAAACGACCCTCGTTGACGAGCTGCTGAAGCAATCCGGCGCTTTTCGCGAAAATCAAAAAGTCGCCGAGCGGGCGATGGACAGTAACGATCTTGAGCGCGAGCGCGGCATCACTATTCTGGCGAAATGCACCAGTGTGGTCTGGAAAGACATCCGCATCAATATTGTTGATACCCCAGGCCATGCCGATTTCGGCGGCGAGGTTGAACGCATCTTGAATATGGTCGACGGTGTTGTGGTACTCGTTGACGCCTCGGAAGGGCCACTGCCGCAGACCAAGTTCGTGGTCTCGAAAGCTTTGAAACGCGGGCTTCGCCCTATCGTTGTGGTCAACAAGATTGACCGTCCCGACGAGCGCCACCTTGATGTCTTGAACGAAATCTTTGATCTGTTCGCCAACCTTGACGCCAGTGACGAGCAGCTCGATTTCCCGGTCCTCTACGGCTCGGGACGCGACGGCTGGATGGCAAAGGACCCTGCTGGACCGAAGGTCAACCTCGCGCCCTTGTTCGATCTCATTGTTGAGCACGTGCCCGCCCCCGCGGTCGATGACGGCCCAGCACGCGTTCTCGCAACCACTTTAGAAGCCGACCCCTTCCTGGGCCGCATCCTGACGGGCCGTATTTCATCGGGCACCGTCAGAGCCAACTCAGCGTTTAAGGCCATCCGGCATGATGGAACGCTGGTTGAGAATTTCCGCATCACTAAAGTTTTGGCGTTCCGCGGCCTTGAGCGCGTGCCGGTTGAGGAAGCCCATGCTGGTGAGATCGTCGCCATTGCCGGCATGAGCGAAGCCACCGTTGCTGATACCCTGTGCGATCTCTCGGTGACGGAACCGATTGTTGCCCAGCCTGTCGATCCCCCGACCCTGTCGATGACATTCCGTATCAATGACGGACCGTTCGCTGGTCAAGAAGGAGACAAGGTGCAGAGCCGCGTCATCCGCGACCGCTTGTTGCGCGAAGGGGAACGCAACATCGCGATCCGTGTTTCCGAGAACGACGACAAGGATAGCTTTAGCGTTGCTGGCCGCGGCGAACTTCAGCTCGCCATTCTAATCGAAAATATGCGCCGTGAGGGCTTCGAGCTCACCGTTTCGCGTCCCAAAGTCGTGCTCAGGCTTGACGAAGAAACCGGTCAAAGGCTGGAGCCAATTGAAGAGACCATCATCGACGTCGATGATGCGCATACCGGCGTCATCGTCCAGAAATTGTCGGAGCGGCGCGGCGAATTGACCGAAATGCGCCCCTCAGGCGGCGGGCGCACGCGCATGGTATTTTATGTGCCGACGCGCGGCCTGCTCGGCTACCAGAGTGAAATGTTGTCGGATACGCGCGGAACGGCTGTCATGAACCGGCTATTTCATGCTTATGCGCCATTCAAAGGCGAAATACAGGGCCGCCGCACCGGTGTGCTGATTTCGAACGGCACCGGTGAAGCGACCGCCTATTCGATATTCAATTTGCAGGATCGCGGGCCGTTCATGATCGGGCCGCAGGCGCGTGTCTACGAGGGCATGATCGTTGGCGAACATACCCGCGACAACGATCTCGTTATCAACGTTGTTCAGGGCAAAAAACTGACTAACGTGCGCGCGTCCGGCAAAGATGAAGCGCTGACCCTGACCCCGCCGATGCGCCTGACACTTGAAAAAGCCATGGCATACATCACGGATGAAGAACTCGTCGAAATCACCCCGGACTCGATCCGCTTGCGCAAGCGCTGGCTCGATCCCAACGAGCGCAAGCGGCAAGAACGCAAGCGTGAGAGTGCTAGCGAAGCTGGCGCCGCCTAGGGTTAAAACTTCGTTAACTGAATAGTTGACGTTTTATCAATCTGTAATCAGCATATTTGATCCCATTAAGCGCAAGCGATTTATTGGGATTGAAGGTTTGCCATGCAGAGTCAGGGTCTCACGAAGGGTCAATTCGGCGTTGAATCCGAGGCTGGCTACACGGGCCGCCATGCGCTAGTGCCCATCCTCATTGGGCTTGTCGCGCCCGTACTGGTGCTCATGATCGTTGATCCGCGTGCGCTCGGCAGCGCGGCGGTCCTGCTTCACATCTACATGTTTGCGATCTTCGTCATTGCGACCGGGGCCTATATCTGGACGGTTTTAGACCCAGGCAGCGTTACACGCGTGACGTTTGACAAGCAAACACGCAAGGTTATTGCCGAACGATCCGGCGCTCTAGCCAAATCGATGCTCGAAATCCCGTTTGTCGATATCGCAGCGATCCGCATGGAATCCCGCTATGACGATGATGGCTATGAGACCAATACGCCGGTTCTAGTCCTGACAACCCGCGAAGTCGTGCACCTGCCCGCGGGTACGACGGAATCCGACATCGTAGTTATGCGGTCGTTGATGAAAAGCGGCTAAAACCGCCAGCCCGGCCCATTGCAGCAACAACGATGAAACTAAAACGGCGTGGCTCTCCTTTTGAGAGACCCACGCCGCGTGTCTATCAAACGTTGCTTTCCGTGCAGGAACATACGAGAGATGACAGCAATTAGCGTAAACACCGTTCATTAATTTTGTCTTATAG
>JAYTQI010000407.1:0-3273 GCA_043746825.1 Hyphomicrobium sp.
CGGCTGCCAAAGGCAGGAAAACGCTGATACGACGCAAGACCATAGGCCGGACGCTACCGTGGTTAAGCTTAATAATCGGTTAAAACGTCCCTGATCCCCGCAGCTTTTGTGGCTGGGATTTCAGGCCTATTTGCGGTTGGGCAGCGGCAAATCCGTGGTGGCGGAGAATTGTGCACGGCAATCAAATTCTGCTGCCCTGCCAGGCAATCCGGGACTTATCCACAGGAGTACCTACACGGCAAAAAATCGTGAAATCCTCCCGTCACAGAAAAGACCTATGTTGTACGTGCTCTAAAGGTGAGAGCGCAGCTGGAAAAAGTATTTCGTATCCCGCTGAAATGCGTCGTCGTAAGTGGCGTTGCCGCCTTGTACCGCGTTCGGCAGTAGGCGTTCACGCATGTTGGTTCCGCGTCGTGCGTGTTGTGTTCCCGCATTTTCAAGCCCTAGCGGTTTGTGGCCTTTGATCTGACGACAACCCCGCGGCTGTCATTTTCAGATCGCTGAGCCACCGCGCTAGGGCTTTTTCTGTCTGCCAAAGTATTCACGCCAGAAATTTCAGCACCGCATCCTTGAAGGCTTTATCGCCGGTGGCTTTCATGTGATCGCGGTTCGGGATCGTGAAGGCTTTCGCACCTGGGATCAGATTTGCCAACTCATCCGCCGATCCAGCAATGACATCTTGCTCACCCACAGCGACCAAAACCGGGTTCGTGATGCCCGCAATCATCTCAGCGGTTAATGGTGCCCGGCTTGAGCGGATACAAGCGGCCAGCGCCTTCAAATCGCTTTTTGTTTGTTCGGCGAAGAGCCGGAAGGTTCGCGCTGTCGGGTTTGTGACGGCTTGCAGACTGTCCGCCTCGAGCGCATGCGCAATTGGGCCCGTCCCCGCCATGCCGCGCACCATGTTGTAGCCGAGCCCCCCGAAGACGACTTTTTCAACCCGGTCAGGGTGGGCAAGCGTGAGGAATGCCGAGATGCGCGCGCCCATCGAATAGCCGATCACGTGCGCCTTTGCGATCCCGAGATGATTGAGCAGGTGGTAAACGTCTTCGGCCATGATCGGGGCGCTATAGTCCTCGAGATTGTAGAGTTTAGCGCTATATCCGTGGCCGCGATTGTCAATGGCGATGACGCGATATCCAGCCCCCTTGAGGGTTTGAACCCAGTTCGGGCCCACCCAATTGGTTTGCGCGTTCGAGGCAAAGCCGTGGATCAGTAAGACCGGCGTCTTGTCCGATCCGCCTCCGGTCTCGAAATAGGCAATGTCAACGCCTTGGCTGTCGAAGTGCTCAATGCTGGTCATGGGTCCCTGCGGCGAATGGTGAAGGTCTCTCCCCTACCATCGCTCGCGCTTCAGCGGTATCTTCCAAACGTCGATACTCATGATCAACGAGGCTCTTATGGCTCAGACGCACATCCCGCATTTCGCCAATGATGCTGGCGCCGAGCGTATATTTATTGGCGTCAAGGAATTCAATTGCATGGGCGCCCGCGCACCCTTCGATCACCCGCACGTTTATCTCGATATGGGCGCAGACGGGCAAATTTTGTGCCCGTACTGCTCGACGCTTTACGTCCACGATCAGCGCCTCGGGCCTGAGGACAGCGACCCCAAAGGCAGCCGCGTTGCTGACGCAGCATAAGAGTAGTGTGACCCGAGGCCTTGCCCGATGACCGAAACCGCCGCGCCGATCTTGATCGCTGGCGGCGGGATCGCAGGGCTGGCGGCGGCTCTGGCTTTCGCCAAGCACGGTATCGCTTCGGAGGTGCTGGAACGCGAGCCGGAATTCTCTGAGACCGGCGCTGGCATCCAACTGGGCCCTAATGCCCAGCGCATTCTTGAGGCCCTCGGCGCGGCCAGGTATCTAGCACCCAATGCGGTAAGCCCGGACAGCCTGTGCGTCCACGATGGTATTCGTGGCAAGGCTCTGACGAACCTGCCGTTGGGTCAAACGATGGCCAAACGCCACGGTGCGCCCTATTGGACAGCCCATCGCGGTGACCTGCTCAACGCGCTTTTGACGGCGGCACGGGCGCAACCTTTGATCACCTTGTTGCCGGGATTTGAGGTCTCATCTTTCACGCAAGATGTTAGCGCCGTGGGCGCGATCTCGGCTGACGGAGCCACGCGGCAAGGTTTGTTGCTCGTTGGTGCCGACGGCCGCTGGTCGAACGTTCGCCGTTTAGCTTTGGGTGAATTTCAATTGCCGTATTCAGGTTACGCCGCTTATCGGGCTGTGATGGCCGCGAGCGATGTGCCAGCCAGCCTCAATGACAACAACGTCCACGTCTGGCTGGCGCCACAGTGCCACGTTGTGCACTACCCCGTACGAGCAGGCCAAGAGCACGCCTTGATCGTCGTGTTGGAAGAACCAGGAACATTCGAAGGCTGGAGCACGGACGCAGACTCAAACCATGTGAAGCGCGCAACGGCAGGACTTGCAGGCAATCTGAACACACTCGTTGAAGCTGCCCCGGCTTGGCGCAAATGGACTTTAAGCGATCCAGCACCCTTTGCATCTTGGTCGAACGGGCGCGCCGTTTTGACCGGCGACGCCGCCCATCCGGTCTTGCCGTTCCTCGCGCAAGGTGGAGCTATGGCGCTGGAAGATGCCGTGGTCCTGGCGCGCGAGGCGGCTAATCGTCTTCATCAGCCTGCCGATGCTCTTGAAAGTTATCAACGACTGCGTTTGCCGCGCGCGACCCGCTTACAATCTGCGGCCCGCCGCAATGGCCGCACCTATCATCTGTCGGGGCTTTCCGCTGCGGCACGTAACATTGTGCTGCGCACAGTGCCGCCCGAGCGGCTAATGGGTTCATACGATTGGCTGTATGGCTGGCGCGCGGATTAATTGCTCGGCGTATAAACACCCAAGCGCTGCAACTCTTGCCGCACCCGCAGGTTCATGCCGTTGAGACGTAACGCCGTCGCTAAGCTCTCTACCGCCATGGGGACATCGCCCCAGCGCTCAGCGGCCTCGGCCTTGGCGATGTAGGCCGGAATATAGTTAGGATCGACTTTCAGTGCCAAGTTGAATTCCCCGAGCGCCTTTTCGCGGTCATTCTGCTGATCGTAGGCCTTGGCGCGGCCAACATACGCCGCCGCACTCTTGGGCTCCAATTCGATAGTTTTGCTGAAATCGGCTAACGCCTCACCTGGTTTTTTGGCGGCAACGAGACTGGTGCCGCGATGGAGATAAAAATCGTGGCGTTCAGGATGCAGCCCAATCAGGCTGCCCCAATCGGCGGCGGCAAGATCGTGATGGCCTTCAA
>JAYTQI010000408.1:0-7219 GCA_043746825.1 Hyphomicrobium sp.
TGTAAAGCCGCTTGGTCTCGTTCTGGTAGCGCGCGATGACGGACGGTATCGTTTCCGGAAAGTAACGGAAGAACACGTGCGCCTGTCCCTGCATCGGACCAAGCCCGCCCATCTGGAACATCAGCCACTGCAGGACTTCCGAGCGCGGCTTTAATGCTTTGGGGAGGAGTTTGCCGGTTTTTTCGGCAAGATAAATCAGGATCGCACCGGATTCAAAAACCGCGAAATCACCGTTGCCGTGATCAACAATTGTGGGGATGCGGCCATTGGGATTGATCTTCAGATATTCCGGTTTCTTCTGATCTAGATCACCAAGCTTAAGTGGGATCAGTGTGTACGGCAGGCCTAACTCTTCCAGCGCAATCGCCGCCTTGTAGCCGTTGGGCGTGGCGGAAGAATAGAGATCAATCATGGAAGCTCCGGTTAAACACTGGCTGGCGCAGATGGCCGGCTTGAGATTTCATTATGCCAGCGCTTCATGCCAGGACAATCGTCCGGAATTTCCATGCCCGCAAAGCGCGCGAAATCCGTCGCGCACAAGGTGGTGATGTCGGCCATTGTGAAGCGGTCGCCAGCTAGGAATTTGCTGTCGCGAAGTTGGGCGTCGAACTTCTTATAGTAACGCCGTACCCGGCCTTTGCCACGCTCGATGAGTGCTGGAATCTGTGGCACCGGCTCCAGCGATCCTGGTATGCCGCGATCAACCATTTCTGGAATGCTATTGCGAAAAACCTCCGCCGTGCCGATCATGCACTCATCATAAGCACGCCGTTCCCACATCTCGATGGTGGCTTTTTCCTTGCCCGTGCGCCCCATCAAATTGGGCTCAGGATATTCATCCTCGAAATACCGGCAGATGGCGGCGGCTTCGCCAATGCGGGTGCCGTCATCGAGTTGCAGCATGGGCACAAGCGCGTGCGGCCACATCTCGATGTACTCAGGGAACAAATGGAAGCCAGCGCCGATAACCTCCTCGATCTTTGGCAGGTTGAGGCCTTTTTCCAGTACGAACATGCGGACGCGCCGGCAGTTCGGTGCAAATTGCCAGTTGTAAAGTTTCATTCAACGCTCCCTGGGACACGGGTGCATATGACAATGTAAGTCACACATCAAAGATAGCGATCAAGATGCCGCAATGATGTCAAGCCGAAGTGTGCGGGGAAGCAAGAAAACTTGCAAGGGGTAAGAGCTATGCGCCGTTCTGACGGGGCCAGCGCATAGTGAGGGGCGCCACCTCATCTCGATGGCGCCCTTTCGCGTTTTTGTCCAGGGTCTGCGCTTAGCGATCAGCTACTGGCGCAGCCGGTCCATCTGACTGCTCGTCAATCGCCAATCCTGCCAAAGCTCAAGCAGTCCCAAGCCCGTTGCGACCGCGCCTGTCATATAGAACCACACGGCCAGCGATTTGACGGCCATGAAGCTGAACATATAGGGCGACGCCATCAACCACAGGCCGCAGGCCAGGATGCCGAACTCAATCGGCCGGTTCAGCCTTGCGAGTTCAAAGGCGCCGAGCAGGATCAACGCCACCCCAACCACGGATGCGTTGACGAGAGATGCGTTTGATATGGCGGCATGTTGAGGGTCTCCGCTGCCCCAGCTGGACCAAGGAATTAACAACAAGAACAGACCGAGCAGAATAACCGCCCAGTCTTCCCAAGTTTGGTGAACGTCATAGTTTCTGATCATAGCCATGGCTTTTGCCTCCTATTTGATGGCACCACGGCATACGTCCAGGTCACGCGCCAGCGAGCGCCGTTAACATCTGGGCAGGCCCGGCAGGGCCAGGGCGTATGTCTGAATCAGATGTGGAAATGGCCCTGCATGTCTGCAAGGCCATGGGGTGGTTACTGATGCAGTTTATTTTTGGCACTCGAGGGGGTCGCGATAACTTTAAGCCGCCAGCGCCAGTTTTGCGGCGCTCACCCAATCCTTGATCTTCTCGATGTCCGGCGGATTGCCGTCGCGGAGAATGCGTTTGCCCGCGTCGGTGGCGGCAAACGTCATGATGCCAGCGGCAAAATCAACCGGATCGGACTCTGCAATCGCATCCGGCCAGCGATAACCCGCACCGACGAGAAGCTGCGCGTGCGTGCCGCGTAAGCCCGGCACCTTGATGACGAGATGGGCCTGATCCTGCCAGGCTTCCAGCGTGTCGGCGTCGATGCGTTTATCATCGAGCAGTGATGCCATATCGCGCGGATCGTGGCCGAGGAATTCCCCGACCGTGTGGATGCCGTGCTCGGCAAAGCGCTGTGCCATCTTCGGGCCAATGGACGGCGCGGCTTCCAGCGGATCGCTCTCCGACAAGTAGCTGGTGCGCTCGTGGTGCTCGGATGAAGCGGAGTGCGCCGCGCGCGCGTGGACGGCGTGGATCGCGTGCGTTGGCGGCGCAGTCGGATCTGCTGGCAATGCCGCTGCTGCCGTATGCGTGTGTGTGGAAAACGTGCCCTTGGCTAACGGCGCAACTGGCTCTACATCTTTCGCGGCAGGCGCGGGCGCGGCATTGGGCTCGCTGTCGATGACGGGCATATCTGGCTGCCGCTGCGCCCGGGCCTCCTTGCGGGCCGCAATCTTTGGCGCTTGCACTTCAACTGCATGCAGATCGCGGATGGTGCGGTCGTCCTGGGTCAACGATTGATCAACCCGGCCTGTGGCTTTCAATTCGTCATACATGGCCTGGACGATTTTGCGGTCCTCAGCGTTGGTGAGCTTTTTCTCAACCCACTTTTGCGGGATTTTGAGCGTCGCCAGAACCGTAGCTACGCTCAGCGACACCTGCGGCGCGGCAACGCCACTTTCCGCAATCGCGCGGTCTAGAATATGGCCAAAGCCGGTGGCCGCATACATCAGCAGCTCTGCTACGATGTTGCGTGCGATGTCGTCCAAACCCTCTTCGGGGCGGACAGTGCCTTTGTGGATGTCGTAGTGCGCAATCAGCTTCTCGTAATATTGGTGCGAAAACTCGGCCGCATTGCATGACATGTCTTTCAGCCAGTTCGGGCCATCTGGCACCGCAACTTCAAGCGCCGTGAACTTGGCCTCGCCAATCTTGCGCAGGGAATCGTAGCTGCGATTGATGCTCCACTCGGTGGCGCGGTGGATCGAGTTCTCTGCCTCCGTCTGGCCGGTGTGGAAGGGCATCACGGGATCGGTATAATAGTGACTGAGCACACCCGCCGCGTAAGCCGCATCTTCCCATCTCGAAGCCTGCAAGGCCGAAACCGTCGTCTGATACCACTCGGAAACCTTTTCCGGCGCGCCGCCCCAATAGGTTTCACCGACATGCAAGACGTGGTTTTTGAAATCCTTGAAAGTATTGTCCGGGGCCTTTGAGCCTTCGAGGAATTTCTCGACGTGCTTCAAAAAAACGTTGCGCCATGCGTCTGCGCTTGGCCCCTGCATGGCGTTCAAGGCATCGAGCGCCAGCTTGTGGTGGGTGCCATTGGCGTGGGCGGCGTAGATAATGCGGAATAGCAGGGACATGACGAACCTCGCGCAAGTCAAAATGATTGAGTTGCAAGGCTAGGCTGAGTCGGGCCGCGAGAGGCACCATCAAAGTGATTCGCTAACGGCTTTCCGATGTGCTCACAGCCGGTTTTGTGCGCCGGAAATCGATGACATCTGCCGTCATGCCGCGCTCGTCCGCGAGTTTGCGCACCAGATCGGCGCGGGCTTGGAGGCGGACGACATTGCCGGGTTCGTCTGGCTCTTGCAGCACGCGGGTCAGCGTCGCGTCCGAAAGCCCAAGGGCTGCGCCTAATGTCAGGGCTTCCGAGCGGGCGGTGTTATGAGCAACCTCGACATAGCCCATCAGCGCGGCGGCGGTTTGCGCGCTGCCCAGCGGACCTGTGCGTTCAACGCGCCCGAGTGACGCCAGCACTGGCTCAGCGATTTCGACGCTATCAGGATAGCCGCCGAGGAGTACAACAGAGGTGCCTGTGGCCGTGGCTTGCAACGTGCCTACCAGCGCCGCGTCAACAATGGCGATTCCGCGCGTACCAGTGATGCCAAGCAAGGCTTGCGTTTCGCGCGGGCGGCGAAGTCCGAGATCGATCAACACCGCGCCCGGCGTCATCTCGTGGAGTAGCCCCATTTTTTCTGGTGTGCCGAACAGGATTTTACGGACCAGTGCCGTGTCGTCGATGGCGATGAGTACAATCGCGCAGTCTATGGCGATGTCAGCAGGCGTTGCGGCGGCTTCGAGATTGGGCGCGCGTCCGGGGCTTGCCGTAGCGCCTGAAATATGGTGCAGCACCCGCCAGCCATCGTGTGCGAGGCGTGCCGCGATGACTGCCGCTTCCGCGTCATTGCCGATCAGGCCGATGGGCTTTGCTGATTTGGTTTTCATTCCACTGCACCTGTCCTGGGGTACTTTGCAGACGCTCAATAGAACGGAAATATAAGGAATTTTGCGCGCGCTGTCAGTAGTTAGGTAACCCATGACCAACTACGCTGTTTTTCAGGCTGTTGCATAGCTTTCTGCAAATTCGCGCCGTTTTTTGTCCCGGCATGCTCCGCGCATCCGGTGTCTTTGCCGACGCACGGCCTGATCTGGCCCCAATCAGCTCTCATGCCGCCGCCAGTTGCCGTCTCGCGAGGTAAATATTGGCAAGCGCCAGCAGCGAGAAGACCTGCGCGCCGTTCTTCACTATTCCCCGGTAGCGCACTTTCCGGTACCCGAACGGGCATTTCAGTACGCGGAACACGTGCTCGACCTTGGCACGCACGCGTCCATGCGTCTTGTTGAACCTACGCTGTGCCCGCGTCAGCGGTTGCCCCGCTTGCGCCTTCGGTTTCACCGCCCACAACACGCCGGCTGTCTTCGCCGCCCGCTTATTCCATCCGCAGGCGTACGCCTTGCCGCCATAGACGGCGCGGCGGCCTCTACCCAACCTACGGTCTGTTCCGGAGGGGACAGCAAAAATCGTCATCCCGTCGCCCGCGCGTGAAGTGCGCGGGAATCACGGACGGGACCCACGACAAGTTTCAGCGAGTGAGGTGGCGCGGATATGCCAACTCGTGAAACGACTGCGGGCCGCTTACACCAAAACGCTTATTGAGGATTGCCGTGGACCCCGGCCTAGTCCCGGTGCCGCGCTATCCGCGCGCCATCAGCGCCGGGATGACGTGGCTGGTGAATGGACGTGGGTTGTTTGGGCCTATTTGCTGCGAACTATGCTTGATTGCAGACGAGTCGCCTTTTCTAGACCCTTGAGTTCTCCCACAGTGCGACAAATTTTGATGGGTCGAGTCCAAAAAAATCTTGAGCTGCTCGGGCGCCAATGAACGACCACACTTAGTTTCGTGTCTTCTGGGCATTTGTTCCACTCCGAATAGACTATCATTGGAAGGAGGGAAGTGCTTTGAGCAGGGACAAAAGCTATGCGGCTATCATCGTAATGCATCGAGGCTGCGGCCTCGATCGTCGCCCTCACGTTCTCGCCAAATGCAAAGGCGGCTAGCTGCCGAGGCTCAACGACAATCTTTTGGATCAATAACCCCTCGTCGGCCACGTTGTGAACGCGCAATTCTATTGATTTGTCGTTACTTTCTCTGGGTTCGAAGCTCAGGAAAGGTTGGTTCCTAATGAAACGGTCGAAGACGACGAAAGCCCCTGTGATCAATCCTACGATAGAGCCGACGCTCTTAAGCGTCTCAATGATGCTGTTCTCTTGAGTCACATTCTCATCCCCAAGCCTGCAGCGTATTCGCCAAATCCCGCCCCGCCGTTGCAGGTGGCAGCGGCTTACCGTCAAAGTGGTAGAGCGCTATCAGTCCCCCGCCTCTTTCATCATCTTCTCAATAACAAGACGAAGCTGCCGCAGCTCGCCGGCAACAATTTCCCAAATGATTTCACTATCTACCGCATGGTAGGCATGACGAATGCGATTGCCAATGTCAGCGACGCGCTTCCACGGAATCTGTGGATGTGCCTGTTGAAGGGTTTCCGGAATATGGCGGGACGCCTCGCTGATGATTTCCAGGCAACGCTCAATGCCTAGCTGCCGGAAGCGATCCAGCTTGAATTCTTCGAGTGTAAGCCCTGCTGTGGCGGTTTCGATCTCGCGGATAGCATCGAGAATGTGGGTAAACCGGTCACGAGCAGAGGGCTTGGCAATTAAAACACCGGCGCGAGATCATCCGATATGCGGACCTTGAAGTCCGCCGGGGCGGAGCGCTCCAATACGATCTGAGCCGGGAAGCCGGTTGCTTCTTCAATGATCAGTCCAACACCTGAGAGATTAAAAAGCGAAAAACGGCAATCGGGTGCAATCTGAATGAGAACGTCGAGATCACTGGTGTCTTGTGCGTCGCCACGGGCGCGCGATCCGAAAATCGAAACGTGCGTAACGCCTTCTGCGCGAATGGCAGCTTCCTGCGATCTAATACGGTTGATGATTGTTGCGCGTTCCATGCCGTCAAAAGTGGTGTTTCGCAGCAATTTGTCAAGTTAACCAGAAGTTACTGAGATCTGCCCCTCACTCCGCCGCTTGCTTCGCATACCCCAACGCCGCATTGAGCTTCTCGACCAAATCCGCTGCGGCTTCAGGAATATTGGTGCCCGGACCGAACACGGCCTTGGCTCCGGAGCGGAACAGCTCGTCGTAATCTGACGGCGGGATCACGCCGCCGACCACGATCATGATGTCGCCGCGGCCTTCTTTATCAAGGGCTGCTTTCAATTCGGGCACCAGCGTTAAATGCCCCGCCGTCAGCGACGACACGCCAACGACATGCACATCATTCTCAACCGCTTGGCGGGCGGCTTCGTCTGCCGTTGCAAACAGCGGCCCGATGTCAACGTCGAAGCCTAAATCCGCGAAGGCAGATGCAATAACTTTCTGGCCGCGATCATGGCCATCTTGGCCGAGCTTGGCGATCAAGATACGCGGGCGGCGGCCATCGTTTTTGTCGAACGCTTCAACCAGTTTGCGGACCTTCTCGACGTTGCTGTTCATCGCCGCCTCTTTCTTGTAGACGCCCGAGATGGCGCGGATCTCGGCCTTGTGGCGCGTGAAAACTTTCTCGAGCGCGAATGAAATCTCGCCAACCGTCGCCATTTTGCGCGCGGCTTTCACAGCGAGATCGAGCAAGTTAGCGTTGCCCTTAGCGCCCTCGGTCAAGGCGTCGAGCGCGGCCTGCACGTCTTTCTCATTTCGCTCAGCCCGCAGCCGCGCCAGCTTGGCGAGCTGGGCGTCGCGGACTTTTCTGTTAT
>JAYTQI010000409.1:0-3257 GCA_043746825.1 Hyphomicrobium sp.
CCTGCGCTAAACGGGGAGAGGGCCGGGGTGGGGGGCAAAAAACTCCGGCGCAATCGGCCGCCCCTCACCCTGACCCTCTCCCCATTGAAGAAATGGGGAAAAGGATTCCTAAAACCTGCCCCGCACTTAGGGGGCGATTGTGAGGGAATTCCGTTGAGACGGGCGGATCAGCCGATATAACAGCCCGGCGGCCGCCTTTTTTGGCTCCGTCATCGTAAATTGGCCTCCCAGGGGACCCCCGTGAAGACACCCAAAGACCACGCCCATGCTGTCCAGGCGCCTGCAACTGAGGAAGCCCCCTCGGCGCACTTGCAGGCCCGCATTCTCGCGGAAGCCATCCCCCATCTCATCCGTTATGACGAGCAGACCGTCGTCATCAAATTCGGCGGCAACGCCATGGGCGATGAAGCGCTGTTTGAGGCCTTCGCTCAGGATATGGTTTATCTGAAACAATCCGGCATCAATCCAATCGTCGTCCACGGCGGCGGGCCGCAGATTGCCAGCATGCTGGCCAAGCTCGCCATCAAATCCGACTTTGTCCACGGCCTGCGCGTCACCGACAAGCCAACCGTCGAAGTGGTCGAGATGGTACTGTCCGGCAAGATCAACAAAGAGATTGTCTCCGCCATCAACAGGCAGGGCGGCAAAGCGGTGGGCATTTCCGGCAAGGATGCCAACCTGATGATCGCCAAAAAGATCACCGAGATGCCGGACCCGCAATCGAACCTGATGAAGGCCGTAGACATCGGCTATGTCGGCGATCCGCAGGAAGTTAACCCGCACATCGTCGAAGTGATCTCGAAATCCGATCTCATTCCTGTCATCGCCCCAGTAGGCATCAGCCGCGAGGGCGAGACCTTGAACATCAACGCTGATACATTTGCTTCAGCCTTGGCGGCGCGGATGCAGGCCAAACGCTTGTTGCTGCTGACCGACGTTGCGGGTGTGCTCGACAAAAACAACAAGGTCATCCGGAGGCTCTCCATCGAGGAAGCCCGCGCCATGATCAAGGCAGGCTCGATCTCTGGTGGCATGATTCCGAAAATCGAGGGCTGCATTGAAGTGGTGGAAGCCGGCGTTGAGGGCGTCGTCATTATCGACGGGCGCGTGCCGCATTGCGTGCTACTCGAACTCTTCACCGAACACGGCGTCGGCACGCTTGTCGGCCGGGCTGAACGCAAGAAGGCCAAGGGGTGAGCTTCTCCCACATCGACACCTGGATCTTTGATCTCGACAACACGCTCTATCCGGCGGAATGCAATCTGTTTGCGCAGGTGGATCACCGCATGGGCGCGTATATCGCGAAAAGTCTGGGTGTTCCCTATGAGCACGCCCGCCATCTGCAAAAGGCCTACTACCGGCAATTCGGCACCACGCTGTCGGGCCTGATGCAAGTCCACAAGATGAAGCCAGAACCGTTTCTCGATTACGTCCACGACATCGACTATTCCGGCCTGCCGCATCTGCCCGAGCTGGCCACGCAAATATCCAAACTCCCAGGCCGCCGCCTGATTTTCACCAACGGCTCGCGCAGACACGCTGAGAAGGTGGCATCAAAGCTTGGAGTCCGGCATCTGTTTGAAGATATTTGCGACATCCAGGCTCTCGCATTCGTGCCTAAGCCCGAGCGCGCGGCTTTTGACAAAATGATCGCGCTGCACAACATCAATGCCACCCGCGCCGCCATGTTTGAAGACATGCCCCAGAATCTGATCTCGCCGCACGACATGGGCATGACCACTGTGCTGGTCAAATCCAATTATGTCGATCACCCGGTACAGATTGAGATGCGCAAATGGCACGAACTGCCCGCCCACGTTCATCACATGACCGAGGATTTGCAGGGGTTTCTTGGCGGTGTGGTTTTGGCTGGGTAAACGGCTATGGTAATATGACATACTTTGGCGGTTTGCCCCGCGATATAAAACTCACTTGAAGAGGGGGATCATGACGGCCACGCTCATAAAGCATTTGCATCGAACCACGGTGCGTCTGCCGCTGTTTGCCAGCCTTTTCCTGGCGAGCGCCGCGCATGCGCAATCACCAAGCTTGAAGGATTGCGAGCAGACCGACTCAGCGCCGAAGGTCGTGCGCGCCTGCAGCGCCATTCTCAACACACCGGATCTTTCACCACATGAGCGCACGCGTATTTTGCTTCTTCGCGGCACGGGGTGGACCAAGGAAGAGGAATTCGCCGCCGCCGCTGAAGATTTTTCCGGCGCGATCAAGCTGGAGCCAGACAACGTCACGGCGCTGGAGGGCCGCGCCCGCGCGCTCAGCAAACTCGGCCATCATCGCGATGCAGCGGACGATTGGAGCCGGCTGATCACACTCCAACAGCAGAATGACGCTTATTACCGCAATCGCGGCATGGAACGCTCAAGCGCGGGATTGTACCCTGAGGCGCTCAGTGATTTCGACAAAGCGCTTGAGATCAACCCCAAGGGCGTCGAGGCCTACATGGGCCGCGCTCAGGTTTTCCACGTCATGAAAGACCGCGACCGCGCCAACAAGGAGTTTGAAAAGGGCATCGCCGTCAACGAGAACTATCTCCCCCTGCATTGGGCCCGTGCCGAAATGGCCGAAGAGTGGGGCAACAGCGAGCTGGCGATTGCGAGCTATGTCAAAGTCCTCAAGATCAACGGCGTCTATGAGGACGCGCGTCGGAGGTTGCAGCGGCTTGGGGTTTTCACCCCACCGTGAGTGGGGCATTACCCCCTCCCTATCCTCCGCCCCCGCCGTCTGCTATGGAAACTTTTTGCTCGGCGGCGCGTATCTGTTCCTCATGACCACGGTCCAAGACATTAACGGCCTGTTAACGCGCGTCGCCCGCAAGGAAAGGGATGCGTTCGCGGAGGTGTACCGCGCCACCAGCCCGAAACTCTATGGCGTCATCTTACGTATCTTGAAGCGCCGCGACCTCGCTGATGAGGTGCTGCAAGAGGTTTACGTGAAGATCTGGGAGCGCGCCGCCGAATTTGACCCCAAAAGGGCGTCCCCCATCACCTGGATGGCGACGATCGCGCGCAACCGTGCGCTCGATGAAGTGCGCCGCAAAAACCCGGTCTCGCTGGAAGATCACCCGGAAATTCTCGATGTTGCCTCGGATGAGGCTGGCGCGCTTGATCTCGTGTTGCGTGGCGAAGATGGCAAGCGTTTGAACGACTGCCTCAACCGCTTGGAGCCCGGCCGCCGTCAAATGGTGGTGCTGGCCTATTGCGAAGGCTTCAGCCGCGATGAGCTGGGCGCCCAGTTTG
>JAYTQI010000410.1:0-3253 GCA_043746825.1 Hyphomicrobium sp.
CCTTTTCCTTGATGCGGACCGCTTCCTCGATAGCGATTTCATCGAACGGGTTCATAGACATTTTGACGTTGGCGAGGTCGAGACCGGTTCCATCCGGTTTGACGCGGATCTTGACGTTGTAATCGACGACCCTTTTGACGGGCACAACGATTTTCATGCCTTTAGCGCTCCCGGCTTTTTTTGACGTTGACCGCAGCTAGCGCACGCTTTGTGATTTTGAGGGCGCGAAGGCGGGGTAAGGCATTGAAAACGGACTAAAGCAACCGTCGCCCAACCTTGGTTCTCGCAGTTGCGAAGGCGGAAGCTAAGAGTAGGTTGCGCCCAAGTCAATTGGGGCTCACGTCGCGGCGGCGGTGTTTAAGACTAATTTACGGGGAACGGCCTGTGCCAAGGTGTGGGCTTCGGCTACCCTGTGTTAGCGCCTGAATAGCGGCACCCCGGGCTGTCGCATGACCACAACCAGAGCGGCGCCCGCGATCAAGCCGCCAATATGGGCCCACCAGGCGGTCGGGCCAGCTTGCGGAAAGGCCACCATCACCATCTGCAGGATCACCCAAAAACCCAAGACCAGGGCGGCTGAGATGCGCAGCGGAATGAACTTGAGGGCCAGCACCCAGACATCGACGCGCGGGTGCAGCATCATATAAGCGGCGATCACGCCTGAGACCGCGCCGCTGGCACCGATCAGGGCATCCTGGCTGTTAGGGAGCATGGCGACGTGCGTCAACGCTGCGATGACGCCGCACGCCAGAAAAAACACCAGATACCGGACATGGCCCAGCGCATCTTCGACGTTATCGCCAAACACCCACAAAAACAGCATGTTGCCAAGCAGATGCATAACGTCGCCGTGGAAGAACATATAGGTGAACAGAGTGGCGCGCTCCGGCACCGCAAGCTCGTCGGTTGAGAAGGCGGCGTGGCCACGCATAAAGTGAACCTGGAACAGCTCCTGCGGCACAACTGCGAAGCTCGAGACAAAACGCGGTTCGGGTCCGCCTGCCGTTTCAATTAGAAAAACCAGCACGTTCACAACAATCAGCGCCACGGTGACGTACTGGAAGCGGATGCGTTTCAGGGGATTGTCGTCACCGATGGGAACAAACACCTGTCAGGCATCCTTCTGTATTACAAGGCACGCTTTCAAGGTGCCGTCAGCAATGTCGTCAGCGGTTTTTGCCTGGCACCCATAAAATATCGTCTTTGCCAAGATCATTAACGTATCGCCCAGCCACAAACAGAAAATCCGACAAGCGATTTATGTATTGGAGCGCGGCCTTACTCACCTGCTCGTTAGGCAGCGCCGCCAGCTCAACCATAATGCGTTCAGCCCGGCGCGAGACCGTGCGCGCAACATGAAATGCGGCGCCAGCAGGCGTCCCACCAGGAAGAATGAAAGACTTCAATGGTGACAACTCGGCATTCAAAAGGTCAATTTCTTCTTCGAGGCGCTTAACCTGAGCGTCGGACATCCGCAAGGGTTCGTAGGGGAGCTTCTCGCCTTTGTCGGGCACACACAGATCAGCGCCAAGATCGAAGAGATCGTTCTGAATGCGCAACAGCATGGCATCGACGTTGCCGTAGTGTTTTTTGGGATTGCAAGCAGCGAGATGTATGCGAACCATGCCAATCTGGGCGTTGGTTTCGTCAACCGTGCCGTAGGCGGCAATCCGAACCGACGTTTTGGGTACCCGTTCGCCGGAACCCAGAGCCGTTGTGCCTGCATCTCCGGTCTTGGTGTAAATGCGATTGAGCACGACCATGTGCTGATTTCCTCTAGCAGTGGCAGGGTGTCAGTGCGTGACGAGCGCGTAAGCGATAATGATCAGGATTGCGCAGAACTGAAGTCCAACACGCCAACGCATCAGCTTTTGGCTCAAATTGGGGCTGGAACCTTTCAGCATCGAGCGCAGTCCCAACAAAAGCACGAGGGCGACGAGCGCGACCGCGATAGTGGTGGCATGGTAGAGGAGCGTTTGCATGGATATTCCTTGCTCTTTGGCCCCGATTGATAGGCGTTACAGCGCCTTGCTGCAATGACCTGCCCAGCGCCTTAAGGCTGGATATTGGGTCATTGGGCGCCAGAAATCGTCTGCATTACGCAAATGATATTTGCTTAGCTCATCGAATGCCTTATTTTTCCCGTTGAATCATGGATATCAAACCGTGACGGTCGGGTAAGTCCGGGACTGGAATTAGGTGAGGCAGATTCGAGCTCAGCGCGAGATACGAAAAGTGGCCTTCACGGGTCCCTCGCGCTTGGCACTCGCATGCTGTTCAGCCTGGCTTTTCATCGGGCCATCTGGGGCCCAGACTGCCGCACAATCGCCTGAGGAGGCGCAGCGCACCCTTGAGCTGCGCCGCTCGGAACTGCAGGCCGCTGAGACCAGAGCCAAGGCTATCAAGTCGGATGTTGCCGGTCTTGATGCTGAGCGCGAAGGCCTTAATGCCCGGCTGATGGAAACAGCGGCCCTGATCCAGAAGAGCGAAGGCCAGCTCACCGCCATCGAAGGCCGTCTCAGCGAGTTGGAAGCCCAGGAAAAGCTGGTGCGGGGATCGCTCAGCCAGCGTCACGATCAAATCGCGAAATTATTGGGCGCCCTGCAGCGCATGGGCCGCAACCCGCCACCCGTGCTGATCACCCGGCGCGAGGACGCTCTGAAAATGGTCAGGAGCGCCATGCTTTTATCTTCAGCATTTCCTGAATTGAGAGGCCATGCCCTGACGCTTGCCGAACGTCTGGAAGACCTGGTGCGCGTCATGGGCGATATCCGGTCTGAAGGCGACCGGCTGAAATCCGAGACGCAGCGTCTGAACGAGGCCCGCATCCGCCTTGCAGGGCTCATGGAAGCCAAGAAATTTACAATGGCCGAGCGCGAAGCTGAGCTTGCATCGGTCCGGACGGCAACGGCAGAGATTTCAAAGAGCGTCGGCGATTTATCCGATCTAATCGGCAAGCTCGACAAAGCCGTCACCGAGAAAACCGGTCTTGGCGCCTATCAACAAGAATTGAAGAAGGATGCTGGTCAGAAAATTGTGGCGGCTGTCGAGGCCCCCGCTGCGCCACCAGCTGTTACGGCTCCCGCGCCTCCGCCTGCCGCAGCGCAATTGCCGCCAGCGCCCAACACAGCTGAGGCGGCTCCAATCCAGCCTGAAAAAGAATCTCAGGTCGCGGAGCTAACGCCGCCGCCGCGCCTCAAACCGCAAATTGTCGAATTGGCGCCATCTGGTGCCAGCCTGCTGCCTGGAAGCC
>JAYTQI010000411.1:0-7173 GCA_043746825.1 Hyphomicrobium sp.
GGCAGCGCTTCTTCGCCAAGCTCTTGCGCCAGGCTGACGTGCTTTTCCTCCGCCGCCACCAAATCGCCGAGCAGCTTGCGGATGGCGGCATCCGAGGTGCGCTCAAGGGCCGAGCGGTAGAACTGCCGGGTTTCGGTTTCGATGGCCTCGGCCTGGGCGCGAACCTTCTCGAGGCCGAGAGGGCGGACCATCCAGATCGGGTCGTGCTTGACGAAACCGGCGACGTCGTGGCGGCGGATCAAGGGAATGTGATCGCCGAACTTTTTGGAAAACAAGTCGATGAGCCAGCGGCGGTGCTCGTTTTCTTCCTCAGCCATGCCGGTGAAGACCTTGGCCGAGGCCGGGAAGCTGTCAGCGAGGCCAGCGGCGTAATCGGCGTAAATCCGGCCGTGCTCTTCTTCGAGCGAGATGGCGAGCGCCAGGAGTTCACGCTCATCGAGGTCAGTAAAACGGCGCATAGGGCCCCCTTGGATACAGAATTGATAGCCGGTCAGGGTCGAGTCCCCGATCTGCATTAGAATAATTCTAAACTAACGATTGGAGCTGGGGATTGCAAGGGCCACGGGTCCCCTCTCCCCGCTCTTCACGGGGAGGGGGCCATGCTGAAAGCATGTCTTCGATATGACGTGTGAGGGGCGGTAACAGGCACTGAGCAAGCGGCCGCCCCTCACCCTAACCCTCTCCCCATTGAAGAAATGGGGAGAGGGAACACCACCAGTTAAGCCGTTTTTCATGCTGTGGGCCTAGCGTCAGAGCTGAAACCCCGGTTTAGGCCCCCTAGGACACGCACATGCTGGACTGGATTGCAGACACGGTTGCCCGCCTGATCGCTGGCGCTTTCTTCCCGCTGAAGGAATTTCTGCTGGACGGCGGCTCGCGCTATTTTTGGCTCTACTGCGTCACAGGCTTAGTGATCGCGGCCTATGGCTACCGCCGCCATGGCACGGCACGCGAATTCGAAACGGCGCTCAAAGACAAAAACGTTTGGGCCTCGCAAAGCGCGCTCAACGATTACGCCATCATCGTTATTGCGCCGATGCTGCGCCTGACCATCTTTTCCTGGACCGTGCTGAACTGGAAAACGGTCTCAGCCTTCACGGTCAAGACATTGACATCGTTTGGAGTCGCGGGCACGGTCACCGATGGCACGGCTGTTGGACTTGGCGTGGTGCTGACTCTCGTGCTGTTCATCGCCGATGATTTCGCGCGCTGGTTCATGCACACCATCTACCACCGCATTCCGGAACTATGGGAATTCCACAAGGTTCATCACTCGGCGGAAGTCTTGAACTTCGCAACGGCTGAACGCCACCACCCAGTTGAGCTGATGACATCGGGTGCAGTTATCGCCCTGGTTCATGGCCTGATCAACGGGCTGTTCATTTGGGCGTTCGGCGACAAGCTGACGGTGACGACGCTGGCGGGCGCCAACATCTTCCTGTTCGGTTTCAATATTGCTGGCGGCGTACTGCGGCACTCGCCGTTCTGGATCTCGTTTGGCCCGCGTGTGGAGCGTTGGGTGATCTCGCCCGCTATGCACCAGATCCACCACTCCGACAAAGAGCAGCATTTCGACCGCAACATGGGCAGCTCGCTGGCGATTTGGGACCGGCTGTTTGGGTCGCTGCATATTCCGCAGGGCCGTGAAGTCGAGAATTTCGGCATCGGACCCGAGACGGCAGAGTTCCGGTCGCTGGCGGTCATTTACTTCAAGCCGTTTGTGGCGGCTTATGGGTTGCTGCAGCGGAGATTCGTAAAGGCTGCGCCACGTGGGGAAGCACGCACGTCACCGGCTTCAGCTTAATTCAAACTTTTGGATTACTTCGCAGCCGCCGGGCCGGTACCGTGGCGGTCGTGGTACTTCTGAGCCAGGTCATCCCACTCGATGGTGAGAGAGCCGCCGGTGCCTTTGTGCTGCTTGTCCCAGTTGGTCAGCAGATCAAGGCAGGCGTGATCGATATAATCGAGATCAGCGATATGCACGTGAACCTCTGCGCCCGGCTGCAAGCCCTCTAACGTGGCTGCGAGTTTGGGCAATTTGATCAGCGTAGCGGTGCCATCGAGATGGAGATCGACGCGCTTTGAATCCGGCGTCTCTTCTTTACGGACGTCGAGATGTGAGAAGGCGTAGAGCAGCTTTAGAAGCGATAGCCCAAGGCCGATGAGGACGCCCTCAAGAAGGTTAGTCGAGACGATCATGGCAATGGTGATGACGTAGATGGCAACCTCTGCCCAACCATATTTGCGCAAGCTTGGCAAAATTTTTGGGTACGCAAGTTTGTAGCCGGTGAAAACGAGCACGCCAGCTAATGCCGACAGCGGCACATATTTGAGTGTGGCTGGCAGAAGCGCCGCAAACAGCAGCAGCCAGAAGCCGTGCATGATGGCGGAGGCCCGGGTTTGCGCGCCAGCTTCGACGTTGGCGCCCGAGCGCACAATCACGCCGGTCATCGGCAGCACGCCCAGCAACCCGCAGATCGTATTACCAACGCCTTGCGCCCAAAGTTCTTTGTCGTACTTGGTGCGCGGGCCCGAATGCATCTGATCGACGGCAGTGGCGCACAGCAACGTTTCGGCGGAAGCGATAAAGGCAATGGAGATGGCGCCGATGAGAATCGCGGGCTCGACAATCCGTGAGAGCTTGGCAAGTGATGGCAAGTTGTCAAACGCCTTAGTGAGAAAATCCGGTGGCACCTGGACAAAGTTGATATCCTTGAAGCCAAGCAGCGCCACCGCCAGCATGCCGACGACCACGCCGACCAAGGGCGCTGGCACCACTTTCAAGCTCTTTGGCGCGAGGGCGCTCCAGGCAAAAATCGACGCTATCGTCAAAATACCGATCTCGCCTGCTTGCAGCCGGTGCCCGCCTTCCGCCAGTGCACTCATAATGGCGTGCGGAATTCCAAACAGGTTCTGCATGCCGGTGCCAAGCGGCTTGCCATCCAGCATGACGTGAAACTGCGCAACGAGAATGAGAATGCCGATACCCGCCAGCATGCCGTGGATGACGGCGGGCGATACGGCGCGGAACCATTGGCCAAGTTTCAGCTGTCCGGCAATGAACTGCATGAGGCCTGCAAACAACACGATGGTGCCGATCATCTCGACGCCGTGCTGCTGGACAAGCTGGAGAACGAGAACCGACAATCCTGCCGCCGGGCCGCTGACCTGCAGCGGCGAACCCGCCAAAAACCCAACGATAATGCCGCCGATAATGCCTGTGATAATGCCCGCCGTCGGCGGCATGCCGGATGCCACCGAGATGCCCATGCACAGTGGCAGCGCCACCAGAAAGACGACGACGGAGGCCAGAAGATCGCGGCTCATCGTTGAGCCCGCCGCGCCCACGCCTACGTTGCTTATCTTCGTATCCGTTGCCGCCATCAATGCCCGCGCGCTCAGATGGCGCACGCTCCTGTTCTTAAAATTCGTGTTGACCGGAATTCCTCAAAAACTCGGGCCGACGATAGAGGGGACTCACGAGCCCCGCAACCGCTTGGACCTTAGCAAAAATGCCGCCGAGGGCTTAACCAACAACAAAAAGGCAGACCGTGAGGCCTGCCTTCGAAAATTCTCGAACAATTCGATGTGGCGATTCTTAAGTTTTACCGCCGCCCTTGCCCATCATGTTGGCTTGCGCTTCCATCCAGGAGGACAGCGCCTGCTGCCAGCTCTTCTGCCACATCTCGGCCGCCTGCATCCAGAATTGCAGCGGCGCCATAGGCATCTTACTCATGTCACCCATACCCGTCATGGCGCCGAAGTTTGGCATGCCAGGAATGTTCGGCATCCCAAAAGGATTGCCGGACCCATTGCCCATGCCAGGAAACATGCTTGCGCCCCCCATCATGCCCGGCCCCATGCTCTGGAACGCCTTCATCTGTTCCATCATGGCCGCTGGCATCTGAAAGCCAGCGCCGGGGTTCTTCACCTGATGCTCCCAGGCATCCATGACCTGGTCCATCGCGTGAAGCTGCATCTTTGAGGCGTTGTGCATTTGGGTCTTGGTCATTTCGACGAAATCGCCCGGCCAGCCAACGGCCTTGGCGGCGTCGCCCATGCGGTCAAAGACCTGCGTAGAGTTGCGGTCGGCTATTGCAGCGATTTCGTTGCGCCAGTTCGACATGGCGTCGAAGGCTTTGGTCATAGCTTTTTTGGCGTCTTCGTTGACACCAAATTCTGCGCCCGGAACCGCAGGGCCAGGGCGCGCGCCAAACATATTTGTGGTCATGTGAGGCCCTCCATTAGGAAATCTATCCTGAGGCACCTTCGCACACGCGCTATACTGTGACTACCCTGCATCTGCGGTAGAGTGCTTTTTCAAGGCCCGCGACCCCTTGACCGGCCTAAGAATGGGCTCTTTTGCAGATGCGAGCTAAGTGCTATCCACCCCCATGACCGACATCTCCCTGATCCGAAATTTCTCAATTATCGCCCACATCGACCACGGCAAAAGCACGTTGTCCGACCGGCTGATCCAACTGTGCGGCAACGTTTCCAACCGGGACATGAAGGAGCAGATCCTCGATTCCATGGACATCGAGCGCGAGCGCGGCATTACCATCAAGGCTCAGACCGTGCGCCTCGATTACAAATACAAGGACGGCAAAACCTATCAGCTCAACCTGATGGACACCCCAGGCCACGTCGATTTCGCTTATGAGGTTTCGCGCTCGCTGGCCGCCTGTGAGGGCGCTGTTTTGGTGGTCGATGCGAGCCAAGGCGTCGAAGCCCAGACGCTCGCTAATGTTTACACGGCTCTCGATAGCAACCTGGAAATATTGCCGGTCCTGAACAAGATCGATTTGCCGTCCGCTGATGCGGACCGCGTCAAGCAGCAGATCGAGGATGTGATCGGCCTTGATGCCTCCAACGCGGTTGGGGTCTCGGCGAAGACCGGGCTCAACGTCGAGGCCGTTCTGGAAGCGATTGTTGAGCGCTTGCCGGCGCCAACAGGTGATCCGAAGAAGCCGCTCAAAGCCATGCTGATCGACAGTATTTATGACGCCTACCTCGGCGTCGTGGTTTTAGTGCGCATCATCGACGGGGTTTTGAAAAAGGGCCAAAAAATTCAGATGATGGCGACCGATGGCCATTATCAGGTCGAGCGCGTCGGCATCTTTAGACCCAAGCAAGAGATGCTCGATCAGCTGGGTCCCGGCGAGGTTGGATTTTTCACAGCTGCCATCAAGGAAGTCGCCGACACCCGTGTTGGTGACACCATCACAGATGAAAAAGTGCCCTGCGCCGAAGCGCTGCCCGGATTCAAACCCGCGCAGCCGGTTGTGTTCTGCGGCTTGTTCCCCGTTGACGCGGCGGAGTTCGAAGACCTGCGGGAAGCCGTGGCGCGCTTGCGCCTGAACGATGCGAGCTTCAGTTATGAAACCGAAAGCTCGGCAGCCCTTGGCTTTGGCTTCCGCTGCGGTTTCCTTGGGCTTTTGCACCTTGAGATCATCACCGAGCGTTTGGCGCGCGAGTTCAACCTCGACCTCATCACAACGGCGCCGAGCGTGATTTATCATCTGCACATGGTCGATAAAACAATCATCGAGATGCACAATCCAGCCGACATGCCGGAGGTGACACGCATCGATCACATCGAAGAGCCGTGGATAGCCGCGACCATTTTGGTGCCCGACGAATATCTGGGCTCAGTATTGAAGTTGTGCCAGGACCGGCGCGGCCGCCAGAAGCAGCTGACG
This sequence comes from Hyphomicrobium sp., assembly GCA_043746825.1. GTDB lineage: Bacteria > Pseudomonadota > Alphaproteobacteria > Rhizobiales > Hyphomicrobiaceae > Hyphomicrobium_B. Next base: position 5,703 of record JAYTQI010000411.1, read on the forward strand.
TATGCGGGTTCGCGCGCCATGATCATTTATGAGCTGCCGCTGAACGAAGTGGTGTTTGATTTTTACGACCGCTTGAAGAGCGTTTCGCGCGGCTACGCCTCGTTCGATTATCACATCAAGGGCTATGAAGAGGGCGATCTGGTCAAGTTGTCGGTGCTCGTCAACTCCGAACCGGTCGATGCCCTGTCGATTGTCGTGCACCGGGCCCGGGCCGAGAGCCGTGGCCGCTCGATGTGCGAGAAATTGAAAGAACTCATCCCGCCGCACCTCTTTCAAATTCCGATCCAGGCGGCGATTGGCGGCAAGGTCATTGCGCGCGAGACCATCAAGGCGCTGCGCAAGGACGTGATCGCCAAGTGTTACGGCGGCGACATTTCGCGTAAACGCAAACTGCTGGATAAGCAGAAGGCGGGCAAGAAGAAGATGCGGGAATTCGGCAAAGTCGAGATTCCCCAGGAAGCGTTTATCAATGCTCTGAAGATGGATGATAATTGATCGCGCAGTGATCACTTCAAGGCTCGCGACTGGCGCGCCGCTCTCTCCACCCGCGTTCCCGGCCAAGCGCGGCCATTGATCGTCGTTGTCAGGCACACTGTAAAATCCGCGCGCGAGCCGGGATCTTTACTAGCCCGAGAATGAACACACTCTCACCACTCGAAGCCTTCATCTTGCACGGCATCAGCAAACAGATCACGCCATGTTGGATTGAACTTCTCGATCAATTCGATTTTCCAATCCCGCCGCCAGCGTTTCAATTGACGTTCGCGTTTGGCGGCATTTGCGGCCGTCTCGTGACGTTCGAAATACACCAGGCGGCCAGCCCAATATTTCTGAGTGAAACCTTCCTGCACCCGATCCCGATGTTGCAGCGATCGGCCAGGGAGATCACTAGTCATGCCAGTGTAGAGCATGCCGCGTGGCTTGCTCGCGGTCATATAGACGTAGAAGACTTTGACACGCTGTTCTCGCACAGCGAGATCTTAACCCAAAATGAGACGGATAAAGATCCCGGATAGCCGCGCATTCGGGGTAAGTGCCCAATCGCCATCTATGTAGCGCGGCTTCCGGGAAGGCGCGAGGAGGGAGGGATGCTCGAAACTGGACAGCCCTGGGCTCGTCACCAGGGTACATTTTCGACAATAAACCCCCAACCCGCGATGCAGGAATCGAGAACCGCATACGGGTTGGGGACGACGGTCGCGCACGCCGCGTGCGCGACGACGGGGGTGTTGCCAGGGTTAGCCGTGCGAAGTCTTGCCGCCTTTGGCGAGGCACTTGGATTTCGACATCATGGAAACGCCCATGCCCTTGCAGGCGTTCTGGCCCTTGCAGCCATTGGCGGTCGATTTGCAGGAGCCGTTGCCCTTACAGGCATTGAGGCCGAAACATTTGACTGTGTAATCAACGGCGTGGGCAGATGTTGCGGGCAGCGTCGCGCTACCGATAAGGGCGGCGGCTGCGGCGGCAATGG
>JAYTQI010000412.1:0-3239 GCA_043746825.1 Hyphomicrobium sp.
TGCCGGTGTCTCAGGCGAAGCCGAGACCGAAGCCTTCGCGGCACTGCCAGCCTTCCCGCAGAGCGCCGCCGCCCACATTTGCCACCTCATTCTCATGAAGATGGTGCCGGGCCTGAAAGAACACGACATCGCGGCATTTGGTTCGGCTTTGACGGAAATCCAGGAGATCGTCGGCCGCCATTTCGCGGTCCGGCAAGGCGGCAGCCCCTGGACCAGCCCTGCGGTTGGTCACCTCGCTGCCAAAATACGCGCCCTTGGCGCCACCGGCATTGGCCAGAGCAGCTGGGGCCCCACGGGGTTTGCATTCGTTGACAGTCCAGAATCGGCAGATCGCCTCTATCATTCTTTAGTTCAAGAGGCTAAAGCGAACCGCCTTGAGATCGTGATCGCCCGAGGCCGTAATTCAGCCGCCCAAATCGACGTGGCCTAGCGCCAAAAATTTCCAGCACATGGGGGACTTTATGAGCGAAGCCACACCAATCCTGCACATGCTCGACCCGCGTAAGCACGTCAGCCCCTTCGACGTGAATATGGCGGCAGACTCAGGCTTTAAAGTCATCGTCCCCTACACCAATGTGGAAGTCGCGGACATCAATCCACTCATACAGGACGCTATTTTTTCGAGGCCACCCCATTTCGGCGTGCGCACCGGCTTCTTCTTTGGAGGCAAAGACGCTCTCCTCGCGCTTGATATGATGGATGCCGCCAAGAAGGCGATGGTGCCACCATTTGAATGCTCGGTGTTTGCTGATCCAGCTGGATCATTTACAACCGCAGCGGCCATGGTTGCTTGCGTTGAACGCCAGTTGAAATTGAAGTTCGGGCGCAGCTGGAAAGGCGTCAAGGTTGCCGTATTTGGCGCCACCGGCGTCGTTGGATTTGCCTCTTCCATTATTGCAGCGCTGGAAGGCGCGGACGTTCAGCTCGTCGCCCACCGCGGCGTTGATCGCGTTATCAAGAGCGCGGCGATTTCGAAAGAACGCTTCGGCGTTGATCTCGAACCCGTCAACGGAGAAACCGCCGACCAGAAGCGTGACATCATCGCCAACGCCGAAGTCATCTTCGCGGCCGCTGCCGCGGGCGTGCAGGTGGTCTCGAAGGAACACAAGGAGCTGGCCAAGAAGCTGCTGGTCATCGCCGACGTCAACGCGGTGCCGCCAGCCGGTGTCGAAGGCCTTGACCTGTTTATGGACGGCGCCCCACTTTCTGGCTGCAACGCGCTTGGCGTGGGTGCACTCGCAATTGGCGATATCAAGTACAAATGCGAGAGTGGCATGTTCAAGCAGATGCTCGCGTCAGATAAACCTTTGATGCTCGATTTCCGCCACGCCTACGCAATGTGCAAGTCGTTAACTGACCTCGCCTAGCACCGTGACCGGGCAAGCGGTCCTCATCGCAGCATTTGCCGGACGGGCGCTGGCTCAGTCCGCCTGGCGAGCTGGGTATGTGCCGCTGGTGGTCGATTGTTTTGGCGATCAAGACACACGCCTCGCTGTCCAGCAGCATTACCGGCAAATTCCAGATGCCATCCGCCACGGCTTTGACGCCAAACCACTGTTCGCAGCTCTTGATGAACTGACCGCTGGCGCACCCAATAAGCCCATCGGGCTCGTGCTTGGCTCGGGCTTTGAAGACCGCCCCAAACTCGTCGCCAGTCTTGATGCGCGATACCGGCTGCTCGGCTGCAACGCCGGTACGGTGCAATCGTGCAAAGACCCGCAAGCGCTTTTCTCGCTGCTGACACAGCTCCGCATCGCCCATCCCGAAACATCTTTGACGCGGCCCTCTGATCCGACAGGCTGGCTCTCTAAACGCATTGGCGGCACGGGCGGCGCCCATGTGCGCGATTGCACACCCGATATGAAACACGATGCCCGACGCTATTATCAGCGCCGCATCGATGGCATGCCGCACTCCGTTTTCGCCATAGCCAGCAAGAGCGGTATTGCCATGGAGCTGTCGCGGCAGTGGAGCGCGCCAGCACGGGGTAAGCCATATCGCTACGGCGGCGCGGTGATGACCGAATATCAAGACAGTGAAGCCGAGCAACGCATGGTCGCGGCTGCCGCAACACTGCTGGAAGTGCTCGACCCCGTTGGCCTCGTTTCGTTTGATTTTCTCGTTTCTGGCGACACACCCTATCTGCTCGAGATCAATCCGCGGCCCGGCGCCACGCTCGATATTTTCGATGACCGGCAAGGCAATCTGTTCCGCGCCCATATCGAGGCAGCCCTTGGCAACGAGCTGTGGCAGCAGCGGGATTTGCCAACCGCCCAATCGCGCGCCGCCGCCATCCTGTATGCGGATCGCGGGGCCTTGACGGCCGCAGATATCACTTGGCCTGCGTGGAGCGCTGACCGGCCCATGCCGGGCACTGAAATTGAGGCGGGCGGCCCCATTGCCACGGTCTTTGCTGAGGGCGACAGCGCGGATGCCGCAGAGTCGCTAGCCCGCGAACGCCTTTCAACGCTAAGTCACCTCGTCTACACCTCTTCGCAATAGACCTGACTGGAAGGACTTCCGACACATGCAAGCCGCCCCGAGCCCCAGCGTCTCTAGACTCGCCGCTAAAATTGTCGATCGTATTGTTGCAGACGCTGTGCCGCTGCGCGTCGCCGTCTCAACTGGTGGCGCGGGTGAACGCCTGATCGATCTTGGTGCGTCAACGCTTGGCTGCCTCGAAGCTGGACGCTTGCTGGGAGAGGTTTGCATGGGCGGGCTTGGTACCGTGCAGATCACCAATTCTTCCCCACTTGCGCACTGGCCTCTCGGCGTGGTCGTGCATGCCACCAACCCTGTGATCTCGTGCTTGGGCTCGCAGTACGCCGGTTGGACCATCACCGATGACAGCGGGTTCTTTGCTTTGGGTTCTGGCCCAGCGCGGGCATTATCGCGCGTCGAGGAGCTCTACAAGGAGCTCGGTTACGTCGATCATGCCGACAAGACTTCGCTGGTGATTGAAGGCGACAAGGCCCCGCCGTCGGCGGTTGCTGAAAAAGTTGCGGCGGCCTGTGGTGTGAAGACCTCTGGCCTTACCATTTTGTACGCGCCGACTTGGAGCTTGGCGGGCACTGTGCAAATCGCAGCGCGTGTATTGGAAGTGTCCATCCACAAGGCTCACGCCCTGCACTTCAAGCTCGAAGACATTCTTGACGGCACCGGCACCTGCCCGATCGCCCCGCCGGTTCCTGATTTCGTCAAAGCGATGGGGCGCACCAACGACGCCATCATCTATGGCG
>JAYTQI010000413.1:0-3239 GCA_043746825.1 Hyphomicrobium sp.
GTGGGCCAAGGTTCCGGTCAAGAAAACAGAGGCCAAGGCAGTCACTGATCTTGTGGCGCCTGGCGACGTTGTCTACGTGGCACCGAAGGATCCGGCCAACATCAAAGGTACTTGGACCCTCGTCCAGATCCCGGAGATTGGCGGCGGTCTCGTTGCTATGGACCCGCACACCGGCCGCGTGCTGGCGGTTGCCGGCGGCTTCTCATTTGCCATGAGCCAATTCGATCGCGTCATCCAAGCCAAGCGGCAGCCGGGTTCGTCGTTCAAGCCGTTCGTCTATGCGGCCGCCATCGACAATGGTTATAAGCCGACGTCCATCATTCTGGATGCACCGATTGAGATTGAGCAGGGTCCGGGCCAGGATATCTGGAAGCCGGAGAACTATGAGAAAAAGGAATCGGCTGGCCCCTCGACGCTGCGCTTCGGCGTCGAGCACTCGCGCAACCAGATGACCGTGCGCTTAGCGCAAGAGTTGGGCATGCCGATCATTACCGAATACGCCAAACGCTTTGGTATCTACGATGACTTGCTCCCGGTGCTCGCCATGTCGCTTGGAGCCGGCGAAACAACGCTTCTGAAAATGGCGACTGCCTATTGCATGCTGGCGAACGGCGGCCGCGAAGTGAAGTCGACACTCATCGACCGAATTCAGGATCGCTGGGGCCGCACGGTTTGGCGTCATGACGAACGCCAATGCATGGGCTGCACCGCTGAAAAGTGGGCGGGGCAAGCCGAACCCGATTTGATCGATGATCGCAAACAGATTGTCGATCCGCAGACGGCCTACCAGATGACGTCCATTTTGGAAGGTGTGGTTCAGCGCGGAACGGCGACTGTGTTGAAATCTCTCAACCGGCCAATTGCTGGCAAAACCGGCACCACAAACGAAGAAAAAGACGTCTGGTTTATCGGCTACACGCCCGACATGGTGGTTGGCGTCTTCGTAGGCTACGACACGCCAAAGCCACTTGGCAAAGGCAATACTGGCGGTGCCATTGCTGCTCCCATCTTTGGCGATTTCATGAAAGAAGCGCTGGGTGATACGCCGCCTGCACCATTTCGCGCGCCGCCGGGTATCAACATTGCGCGTGTGAGTCTCAAGACTGGATTGCGCGCTTCGCCCGACGACAAGGACTCCATCAATGAAGCCTTCAAGCAATCTGAGCAGCCAGACGAACCCTACTCGCTAATTGGTGTTGGGCACGGTTCGGCAGACGCTTCTGCCGCAGGTGGTGCGCCACCTATACCTGACGCGGGAGGTTCCCCATCCGCCAACCCAGGCATTGCCACCGGTGGCGGTGGCGTTTGGTGAGTGCGGCAGTCGGCGCCCGGTTGTGAACTAGCACCAAGCATGTCGCGTTTACACGCACGCAGCACACCTCTATAGGTCGCGTCCTGATTTTTGAAGCTTAGCTGGCTGGCCCCGATCACGCGCCGCCATTAGAATTCGCCGGAGGACGCCATGCGCGCTGAAGCGCAAAAATTATCGGAAGACATCAAGGAGGCCTTCGCCCTCCTGAGGAGGTCCCTTTGACTGGGACACGGCCGATGACCGCTTGGCTTCGCTGAACGCCAAGTCCGAAGATCCGACCCTTTGGAATGATCCAAAAAACGCTCAAAAGGTGATGCGCCAGCGCCAGTCGCTTGAACGCGCCATTTCCGAATTCCGCCGTTTGGAGCGCGATCACGACGATGCGGTGACGCTGATTGAACTTGGCGAGGCCGAGGACGACAATTCATCCGTTTCCGAAGGTGAAGCCGCGCTGAAGCGTATCGACCTAGAGGCGCACCGTCGCTCGGTTGAAGCGATGTTATCGGGTGAAGCCGACAGCATGAACACCTACGTCGAAGTTCACGCCGGCGCTGGCGGTACAGAAAGTCAGGACTGGGCCTCCATGCTGGCGCGCATGTATCTGCGCTGGAGTGAGCGGCGCGGCTACAAGGTCAAGCTCATTGATCAGAGCGACGGTGAAGTTGCCGGCATCAAATCTGCAACCTTTGAGATTGAAGGTGAGAACGCATTTGGCTGGCTGAAGACAGAGGCGGGCGTGCATCGCCTGGTGCGGATTTCGCCGTATGACTCGAATGCGCGGCGTCACACAAGTTTTGCGTCTGTTACCGTCTATCCCGTCATCGATGATACCATCGATGTCGAAATCAATATGTCGGACGTCGATATTTCTTTTGCGCGGTCATCCGGCGCTGGCGGTCAGCACGTCAACAGAACGGAGTCTGCTGTCCGTCTCGTGCACAAGCCGTCGGGCATCGTCATCTTTGCGCAGGAACAGCGCTCGCAGCATCAAAACAAAGAGATTGCTTTCAACCGGCTGAAAGCGAGGCTCTATGAGCAAGAATTGAAACGCCGCGAAGCTAAGGCGAACGCCGAGCAGGCCGCAAAGACCGACGTCGGCTGGGGTCATCAGATTCGATCGTATGTTTTGCAGCCGTATCAGCTTGTAAAAGATTTGCGCACTGGCGCCACCTCCACCAACCCGCCTGAAGTTCTTGATGGCGATATTGATGTTTTCATCGAAGCCGCTTTGTCACAACGGATTAAGGGCGGCGCCCAGGCGGTGGTCGAGGATTTGGATTAAGTGTGCATCCCCTCTCCCCATTAAGTGCAGAAATAGGGAGAGGGGGATGTGCCTAGGCTCATCGCTGAATTGTTCGTAGCTTAAGTCAGGAGTTCCATATGGCCAGCCGTCCCTACGCCCAGCCTCGTCTCAAAGGAGCCGCATTGGCCGTGCTTTTGGCACTGGCAGCTACGCCCGCTGCCGCCAAATGCGGAAACGGTGCCGGCGGGTTTGAGAACTGGCTGCAAGATTTCAAAGGCCGCGCGGCGTCGGATGGAATTTCCAAAGGCACAATTTCAAGTGCACTTGGCGGCATCGGCTATGACAGCAAAGTCATTCAACGCGACCGCAACCAGCACTCATTCAAACTGAGTTTTCAAGATTTCTATGCGCGCCGCGTTTCAGGTTCGCTTATCAGTCACGGCCGCGGCTGGATAAATAAAAATCAGGCATTGGCAGACCGCATCGAAAAGCGCTTTGGCGTACCGATTGAAGTTGTCGTCGCTATCTGGGGCTTGGAAACCAACTATGGCGCCGATCGCGGTCAGGGCTTCTCAATTGTGCAGGCGCTCGCCACGCTTGCCTATGATTGCCGCCGCGCCGATTTCTTTGAAACTCAATTGATGGCTGTACTCGGCATCATCGATCGCGGTGATATGAGCGCAG
>JAYTQI010000414.1:0-7166 GCA_043746825.1 Hyphomicrobium sp.
TTTCGTCGCCAAATATTTTGATCTCTTGAAAGCTGGCGGCTCCAAACACCATTCTGAGCTTTTGGCACCCTTCGGCCTCGACGCCCGCGATCCGAAATTTTGGAACAAGGGGCTCAAAGTGATCGAAGGCATGATCGATGAACTGGAGCGGATGGATAAGGGGTGAATGTCGGTTTCGAGGAGTGGCGGGAAGGGGATGACAATGAAAAAAAGAGGCTACCGCGTTTTTGTCTCTCACGCCGGGGACGACACTTGGGTTGCCGAGCAATTGTCGCGATGCTTGGAGGACTGCGGAGCCACAACTTTTTTGGATCGTAGGGATATTGCGGCAGGCGACAACTTCAAGCATCGAATTCACGAAGAGATTCCGAAGTGCGATGAGCTGTTAGCCCTTTTCACGCCCTGGTCGCGCCGTAGAGCATGGGTAAGGCATGAAATTGGAATGGCTGACATCTTGAAGAAGCGAATTGTTTGCATATTCTACAAGGTAACAGTTGAGGATTTTCTAGGCGATGAAGATGGCTTGGGGCCCCTAGATGGGTTAAACAACATCGACATTAATGATCTCAACGCGTACTTTAAAGCTTTGAGGAGACGAGTGAAATGACCAGACGTCATCTGTTTCTCTCGCACAGTGCACGAGACGCAGTCTTGGCCGATCGATTGGAGAAAGCTCTAGCGAAACTAGGTTTTTCTACGTTTGATCCCACGCGCGATATCAAGCCCGGGGATGACTGGCGAGCCGAGATTCACTCGGCGATTCGGCGTTCTGACGTTTTGCTCCTTCTAGTCGCATCTCCGGATTCAGCAGCGACAAGCTGGATGGGGTATGAGGCCGGGATGGCCGAGGCCCTTGGGAAAAGGGTAGTGGCGTTAGTATCTGACAGATTTTCGTTGGCCCAAATACCTTCAGATTTTGCAGGGCGCTCGGTTCTGCGAATGGATCCAAATGCTCCAGAGCGGACTGCTCAGGATATTGCGCACCATCTTGCGGCTGCTTGACACTTAGTTGGAGTTGACGGACCGATGTCGAATTAGCCCTCGATATGCGCTGTAATGGTGTTTGTGATAGATTGCGATAGGCTGTAGCCATGCCCGATAAATTGGACATCAAACTTGAGATCAAGAATTTTGGAGGTCAGTTCACCATTGTGTTGTCTCAACCTCAAATGGTGCAGCTCGGGTTGTCGGTAGGGGATTTTCTGGACGCGAACGTGCTTCCAGACGGGCGTGCGGTTCTTGAGCTTGATCAGGACTTCACCAAGTCTATGAAAATTGCTCGCGACGTTATGGTCCAGTATCATGACACGCTTGCAGAATTGGCGAAGTCGTAGGCCAGTGACTGCAAACAGTGGACAAGAGGTTGACTCCAAGAAGTACGCCCCTGTCGCACCCCAGCCCCCACATTAAACAGTTTTCCGTATAACGGCTGCGAGGCCTGTTTGCGCCCCCTTGAGGCTGTCAAGCCGTTGAACTTAGTGAAAATGGCCAATTTGCCGCTATGCAAGGGAGTTGGGCGGGAGTAGAAGCGCGGCCACTTTGCTGCAGTGCAGCTTTAGGAAAGTCGAGGTGCCTCAATGGCACAATCACTGGCCCAAACTCAGCCCGCCGATCACGGCGCCGGTGACGGGCATCACGACAAGAACTTCTGGGCGCTTACACTTGGCTGCATCGGTGTCGTCTATGGCGACATTGGCACCAGCCCGCTGTACGCGTTCAAAGAAGCGATCACGGCCGCGACCCACCGCGGGCTCGCCGTCGGCGAAGCGACGCTCGGCGTCCTGTCGTTGATCCTGTGGAGCCTGACCTTAGTCGTCACGATCAAGTACGTCGTCATCCTGCTGCGCGCCGACAATAAAGGCGAAGGCGGCATGTTCGCGCTGATGGCGCTCGGTCAATCGGTCGCCAAACGCAGCGCGCCTTTGTTGGGCATACTGGGTGTAGCTGGCGCGTCGTTTTTCTATGGTGATGCCGTTATCACTCCGGCAATCTCGGTGTTGTCCGCAGTTGAAGGCCTAAAACTTCTGGTGCCAGGACTGGACAGCCGTGTTGTGCCGATTATCGCCATCGTAGTGATTGCTATTCTGTTTTGGATGCAAGCGAGGGGCACCGACAAGATCGCCAAGTTCTTTGGGCCCGTGATGGTGATCTGGTTCATTGTCTTGGCTGTTGGCGGTCTGCTGCATATTGCTGATAACCTGCGGGTTCTGAACGCCCTTAATCCAGCCTACGGCATCACCTTCGTGTGGCGGCATGGGGTAATTGGACTCACCGTCATGGGTCTCGTATTCCTGGCGTGTACTGGAGCCGAGGCGCTTTACGCCGATCTCGGCCATTTCGGACGGCGGCCTATTCAATATGCTTGGCTATATTTTGCAATGCCGGCGCTGTTACTCAATTATTTCGGCCAGGGCGCACTCGTGATTAACGATGCGGCAGCTCTTGAGAACCCGTTCTACAGGCTCTATCCCGAGTGGGCCTTGGCGCCCATGCTGGTGCTCTCTACCTTCGCGACGGTCATCGCGAGCCAGGCCGTCATCACCGGCGCGTTTTCGCTGACCCGGCAGGCCATTCAGCTGGGTTTGGTGCCGCGATTTGAAATTAGGCATACTTCCGAGAGCATGGCCGGGCAAATCTACATGCCGCGCGTCAACTGGATATTGTGCACCGCAGTTGTGATTGCAGTTGTCGTTTTCAAGACATCTTCGAATCTGGCAGCCGCATATGGCGTGTCGGTGACGGCCGCGATGGTGATTGACACCATGATGGCGTTCTTCGTGATCTGGAAATATTGGAAATGGCCGCTCTGGCAGACGGTGCTTCTCGTTGTACCGCTGCTGCTTGTTGAGCAGGCATTCTTTACCGCCAACCTTTTGAAGCTGTTTGAAGGCGGCTGGGTGCCGCTCTCTATCGCAGCTGGCCTCGGTCTCATCATGTGGACCTGGGTGCGCGGCAATAAAGTGCTGGCCAAACAAACACGCAAGAACGAGGCTGATCTTGATTGGCTGGTACGCAAGCTAGAAGCCAAGCCGCCTCACCGTGTGCCAGGTACGGCTGTTTTCTTGACCGGCGATCCCTACGCTGCGCCGACATCCATGATGCACAACCTCAAGCACAACAAGGTTATGCATGAGCGCAACATATTGCTGAACATCAAGACCGTGGATACGCCGCGCGTTGCCCGCCACGAGCGGGTCACTGTCGAGCGGATTTCCGATCACTTCATCCGCATCATAGCCCGATACGGCTTCATGGAAACGCCGAGCGTGCCGAAGATCTTAGAACACAGCAAACGCAAGGATTGCAGTATCGATATGGGCGGCACGTCGTTCTTTCTGTCGCGGCGCTCGTTGCGCGTGACCTCAAAGTCTGAACTGCCACGCTGGCAGGAGCGTCTTTATATTGCGCTCGCAGGCAGTGCCGAAGACGCGACGACATACTTCCAGATCCCGACCGACCGCGTTGTTGAAGTTGGCACTCAGGTTGCCGTTTAGGCCTGCTCGCCAGAGGAGCACCCAGCACAGTGTCCGGCGCTGGGTGCTGTAAAATCTCACACTTACTTGTGATGGGCAGAGACGGCCTGCAGGACTTCGCCGGAGAGCTTGGATTTCCCGGCGTGCGAGACGTCACCAAGGCTCAACATCCCAACCATGCGCTTGTTGCTATCGATAACGGGCAAGCGGCGTACTTTTTTATTCTCCATGATGCGCGTCGCGTCATCGAGGTCTTCGTCAGCGTGACACCAGATGATGTCGGCAGTCATGACATCACGTGCGGTCAGTTTCGAGACATCCTTTCCGTTCGCAAGGCCGCGGCAGACAATGTCCCGGTCTGTGACCATGCCGATGAGCTTGTCGTTTTCGCCAATCGGAATCGCGCCGATATCATGCTTGTGCATCATTTTGGCGAGTTCAAGAACAGGCGTATTGGGCGCAACCCATTCCGCGCCTTTGTGCATCGCATCTTTCACTTTCATGGGCTTTCTCCTTCTTGCATTGAAACGTGCGTTGAAGGTCAGACACTCGCTATTGGCGACTGCTGGCCAAATCCCAGACCTCAGACATTTAAGCATTCAACGGCCAAATACGAGGCCGGGCGGCTGGTGTCATTGGTGCTTTGGGGTTGCAGGTTTGCCCGAACCGGCAATTTGGGCACGGTAAGCATTTATGATTGCGAGCATATCGCGGCGAATGCCGTTGGAGCGATTGACGTACTGGACGACCGGCCAGGCGAGGTAGGAATTGACACCTTCAATATGGCTAAGTCCCGGTGTGGCATCGGTGGCCTCGCCAGCCTTAAAGACGACGTGTAGGGCAAATGTGCTGCTTATGGGAATCAGGCTTTTCTTGGTTTTGATTTCGCAGGCAACGGGTTGCGGCGGCGCCGTGAAGTCAGAGTCGGCGGCGGTCAGGCCCGGCGCGACCAGTGAGTGCGAGATTCGCACCTTGACGCAGCAGACGGCGTCCGAAGCAGGCGCGCGTCAGCCCCTGCATATCCGAGCGTTCGGCGTCCGTCAGTAAAGCTTTGTATTTACATGATATTTCTGTTTCAGAGGCTTCTTTAAGCGCGGCCAGGTAAGATCCAAGGGTGCTTTGCTCAAGGTCTTCAGCTTTGGCGCACCCGCACCCGCACCCGATGCCTGCGCATGCCCAAATAAGCACAACGCCAAGCCTCCCCGCTATTTTGATCTGGATCAACTTAGCCAATTGCCGTGCCTGCGAAACATTGTCATTCTCCCAAAGTGAGTTTCAGCTTCGCTTGATGAAGCCTGAGCGTTGCGTTACCAAAGCGGCTAAGATGGCCTGAATTCGAGGAGGACGAAGACGTGGGTGTTGATACTTCGCGCGGGCATTCCGCCATGGACTATGCGCAGCACAAAGGAACCTATTCTGGTTTTCTCAAGATCATCAAGTATGCAATCATATTCTTGGTGCTGCTGCTCGCTGCCATGAAGGTATTCTTGGTCTGAGGTTCTTCCTATCTTAAGCTCGGCAGGCTGCTCTCATAACGGGCAGGCTCACTACAGGGCCTGCCCTCATTCGTTTCAGGGCGTCCTGCCCGTCTTGCAACTCAATCGGAAACGTCATGGTCACCATTGCAGTCACCCGGGAAGCGGCCGACGAGCCGCGCGTCGCTGTTTCTCCAGAAACGGTCAAAAAGCTATTGGCCTTGGGCGCAAAGGTCCGTGTTGAAGCGGGCGCAGGTGCGCGCTCTCGCTTTTCTGACGACGCTTTGAAGGCCGCAGGCGCAGAGATTGTCAGCCATGCAGACGCATTGTCCGGCGCGGATATCCTTTTGAAGGTGCGCCGCCCGTCGAATGATGAGATCAAGGCTTTGAAGCCGGGCGCCATTGTCGCCGCCATGATCGACCCTTATGGGGATCGTGCAGCTCTTGACGGCATGGCTGCAACCGGCGCTTCGATCTTCTCCATGGAATTGATGCCGCGCACCACGCGCGCGCAATCTATGGACGTGCTCTCCAGCCAAGCCAACCTCGCGGGTTATAAAGCTGTTGTCGATGCCGCCGCAATGTTCGGGCAAGCGCTGCCGATGATGATGACGCCTGCCGGCACCGTGCCGGCTGCTAAAGCCTTCATCATGGGCGTTGGCGTTGCAGGCCTCCAGGCCATTGCAACGGCGCGCCGGATGGGGGCACAGGTGACAGCCACAGACGTTCGTCCCGCCACCAAGGAGCAGGTGCAGTCACTTGGCGCCAAGTTCGTCGCGGTCGAGGACGATGAATTCAAACAGGCACAAACAGCTGCTGGCTACGCCAAGCCGATGAGTGCGGAATATCAAGCCAAGCAGGCCGAGCTGGTGGCCTCGCACATCAAGTTGCAAGATCTCGTCATCACGACCGCGCTGATTCCTGGCCGGCCTGCGCCGCGCCTGATTACTCGGGCGATGGTTGAGAGCATGAAGCCCGGCGCCGTCATCGTTGATTTGGCCGCTGAACGCGGCGGCAACTGTGAATTGACAGAACCTGGCAAAACGATTGAGACCCCGGGGGGCGTGAAGATTTCAGGTCCCTTCAATCTCGCGGGCACCGTCGCGGTCAACGCGTCCAGCCTCTACGCCAAGAACCTTTTGGCCTTCATCGACATCATGATGGACAAAAAGGAAAAGACCCTCAACGTCAATTGGGATGATGACCTCATCAAGGGCACGCTCGTCGCTAAAGACGGCAAGATCGTGCATCCCAATTTGGCCCCCAAGACCTGATCACAGAGGATACCTCCATGCGTCATCTCAAAGCGCTTCTCGTCCTCAGCTTGCTGTTTGCTGTTAGCCCTTCAATGGCCTTCGCCAGCGAAGGTGTCGGCGGGGCGGTCGATCCGTTTGTTTATCGCTTCATGGTTTTTGTGATGTCGGTTTTCGTTGGCTACTACGTGGTCTGGTCGGTGACACCGGCGCTCCACACCCCCCTAATGAGTGTGACGAATGCCATTTCGTCGGTGATCGTGGTTGGAGCGCTGCTGGCGGTCGGGGTCAAGCTGATGGAGACCGATTACACCATTGCCAAGATTTTTGGCTTGCTCGCGTTGGCGATGGCGTCGGTCAACATCTTTGGCGGTTTCCTCGTCACCAACCGGATGCTGGCGATGTACAAAAAGAAAGATGCGCCGGCGAAGAAGTGAATGGTGAAATCGTGAACTGTGAACGGTGAGGAATACCGGGGTTTGGAGCAAAACGGCTTGGCGGAGATTCGATCCCACAAGGACCTAGACGTCTGGGAGCTTTCCATGAAGCTCGCCGAGGATTGCTACTCTGTCACGAAGTCCTTTCCGCGAGAGGAGGCATTTGGTCAGACGTCTCAGATCAGGCGCGCGGCGGTTTCCATACCCGCTAACATTGCTGAAGGGTACGGTCGTGACGGGACGGCTTCGTTCATACAGTTTCTTCGCGTGGCACAAGGATCGCAAAAAGAGCTTGAAACACACATTCTTCTATCGCGGCGCGTCGGATTATTGAGTGAGGACACAGCAACCCCTTTACTCGCTCGTATAGAAAGTGTGGGGCGTATGTTGAGAAACTTGATCCGATCACTAGAAGCAAAAAGAGGGAACTAAATTCTCTCTTCAGCCGTCACCATTTCACCGTTCACGACTTCACCGTTCACATAGAAGAAATCGCACTTCGCTGGAGCCCAAGCCCATGTCCGCCAA
>JAYTQI010000415.1:0-3229 GCA_043746825.1 Hyphomicrobium sp.
CTCAAACGGCAGCCCCGCAATGACCACCACGCATCCCCGCATTAAGTCTGACCCTAAGATCATGTTCGGCAAGCCGGTGATCCGCGGCTCGCGCATCACTGTCGAACATATTCTGCGCTGTCTCGCGGCCGGCGAGACGACAGAAGATATCGTGACAAACTATCCACCGTTGACAATTGAAGATATCCGCGCGGCGCAGGCGTTCGCCGCTGATCATTTGGCGCACGAGCACATCTTCGCAGCTGAGTGATGGCAAAGTTTTTCACCGACGAATGTTTTTCAGGTGTGATTGTCCGGGCGCTCAAAGCTGCCGGTTTCGATGTCGCAAGAGCTGTCGATGACTGTCCGAGTGGCGATGACCGGAGTGTTCTAGCGCTTGCCTATGAACAAGGCCGCATTCTCCTCACCGAGGACTTTGACTTTGGTGAGTTGTGCATCCGGTTCGGGCTGCCAACACATGGTGTTGTGATCGTAACGGTCAAAGGCCTTTCTGCGGCGAAACAGGCTGAGCGCGTTGTTAAATGTCTTACCGATCTTGGCGATACGATCGCCGGTACATTCGTGACAATTGAACCAGCTCGGGTGCGGCAGCGACCGCTTCCAAAACGTTCGTTCGTCTGAACGATAGGTTGAGATGGTGGTGGAGCCGAGGGGGATCGAACCCCTGACCTCGTCATTGCGAACGACGCGCTCTCCCAGCTGAGCTACGGCCCCTTGGGGCCAGCATTTAGGAGCCGGGTTGAAGCGAAGTCAATGAATGCTGCCGGTCGAACGCGCCATGTGCGGCGTATCGAAGGCTTGCGAGCCTGGCCGAAGGCGGGCTACATGACGCGTCGCAACAAAATGCAGGCCCCCGATGCACGAACTGATTGGATTTCTCGCTCTTCTCATCGATTTCTATATTTGGGTGATCATCTTCGGGGCGATCATGAGCTGGCTATTGATGTTCGGCGTTGTGAACGGACACAACCCATTTGTCAGGTCAATATGGCAGGCCATGCAGGCTGTTACTGAACCCCTGCTTGGCCCGATCCGGCGCCTGCTGCCGAACCTTGGATCAGTCGATATTTCACCCGTGGTTCTTTGCTTTGGCTGCATCTTCGTTCGGGACGTTCTTCTGGCCAACATCGCGAAGGCTTTTTGAAATCTGAGACCGAACTACCCTGGCGGGTAGCGTCTCCTACCCCAACGAAGCTTGGCGGGTGGCACGAGGACGCGGGCGTTATTGTGCGCTATCGCTTGACCCCGAAATCGTCCAAAGATGCCAACGGCGGGGTAGAGGTGACGAGTGAGTGTCCGGCCTTCAAAGCCCGCGTGCGCGCGGTTCCAGAAGACAGTGCGGCCAATGCAGCGCTGATGAGATTGGTGGCAGTTTGGCTGGGCGTGCCTAAGTCTGCTGTGTCACTGATCTCGGGGGCCATCTCGCGCATTAATTCTTTATCCATCAGCGGCGGCGTGACGACCCTTATCGACCGGCTCCAAGACAAACTGCACGAAATTTCCGAAAACACCATCAACATATAAACGGAGGATCGGCGCCGATGGCCGGAACACAGATCATCGACGGCAAGAAAATCGCGGCCGACGTGCGAAGCCAAGTGGCGGCAGAAGTGGCGCGTCTGATCAAAGACCATGGCGTCAAGCCCGGCCTTGCGGTTGTACTGGTCGGCGAAGACCCCGCCAGCAAAGTCTACGTCAAGAACAAGGCGCAGCAGACTGTCGAAGTTGGCATGAACTCGTGGGAGCACCGGCTGCCTGCTGAGACTAGCGAAGCCGACGTTTTGGCGATGGTCAACAAGCTCAACAACGACCCGGCCTGCCACGGCATTCTCGTGCAATTGCCGCTGCCCAAGCACATCAACGCCGAGAAGGTGTTGAACTCGATCAACCCCGACAAGGACGTCGATGGCTTTCATCCCGTCAACGTCGGCAAACTCTGGGTTGGCGAAAAGACCCTCGTGCCGTGCACGCCGACCGGCTCGATCATACTGGCCAAGTCGGTCGCGCCGAGCTTAGGCGGCATGAACGCGGTTGTGATAGGCCGCTCGAATATCGTCGGCAAGCCGGTGGCCGCGCTGCTGTTGCGCGAACATTGCACGGTAACGGTGGCGCACTCGCGCACCCGCGATCTGCAGGGCGTGGTCAAGGCGGCCGATTTGGTGGTGGCCGCCGTTGGCATCCCAGAGATGGTGCGCGGCGACTGGATCAAGCCCGGTGCAATTGTGATCGACGTTGGCATCAACCGGATTACCGGGCCGGACGGCAAGGGTAAGCTTGTAGGCGATGTAAATTTCGAAGAGTGCGCGCGGGTGGCTGGTGCCATTACGCCAGTGCCGGGGGGCGTTGGGCCGATGACCATCGCTTGCCTCTTGCGCAATGCCGCGCAAGCTGCTGCTATGCAGAAGGGCCTCAAATCCGCTTTCGCGTGAGAGCTGAAAAGGCGCACCTCAAAGATGCGCTGACCTGAGCGAGGAGCTCTCATGTGAATACTCAGCCGGAGGCGCAAGCCTCCGGCTTTTTCGTTTTGAGGGCTACGCCGCCCGGCTTTGGCGGAGTGTCTCTGCGCGATAGCTCAAGGCTTCAGCGATGTGGATGCGGCCAACTTTCTCGATGCCGTCGAGATCAGCCAGCGTGCGGGCCACTTTCAAAGTGCGATGGAAACCGCGCGCTGAGAGCTGCAACTGTTGCGAGGCCTGCTGCAACAGCGCCATACCCGCTTCATCGGGCATGGCGATCTCTTCGAGTAAGCGGCCATTGCATTCAGCATTGGTGCGAATGCCCTTGGCGCCAAGCGTGATAAAGCGAGCGCGCTGGCGCTCGCGCGCAGCAGTGACTCGGGCGCGGACTTCGGCGCTGCCCTCTGTTGGTGGCGGCAGCACAAGATCAGCGGCGGAGACAGCGGGAACCTCGATTTGCAGATCGATGCGGTCGAGCAAGGGGCCAGAGACGCGGGCTTGATAATCATCAGCGCAGCGTGGGCCACGGCGGCAGCTTTGACCCGGTGATGAGCCGCCGCATTTACACGGGTTCATGGCAGCGACCAGCTGAATCCGCGAGGGATAGGCGATGCGATGATTGGCGCGGGCGACGACAACCTCGCCCGACTCCAACGGTTGGCGAAGGGCGTCGAGAACGTTGGGCTGGAACTCAGGCAGCTCATCGAGAAACAGCACGCCTAAATGCGCGAGCGAAACCTCGCCGGGCCTGGGGCGCGAGCCGCCGCCGACAA
>JAYTQI010000416.1:0-3216 GCA_043746825.1 Hyphomicrobium sp.
GACACAAGATGATCAACCGCGTGAGCAAGCCCCAGATCCAGCAGCACAGCCGGTTTCAAGCGGCTCAAGATTGAGCGCAAGTGGCTCTGCATATGCGCGACGGATAGGCGGATGGCGTTGGCGCGCTCAACAACGTCAGGCTTTGTGCCCTTTTCCAGGATTTGCGGAATCGTCTGGGCATCAACATCAACGGCAAACAGGAACGGGCCAATCTCGTCGTGCAGATCGCGCGCAATGTCAGATCGCTCCTCTTCCTGCACGGTGGTGAGCTGCTCATTGAGGCGCTGATTGCTCCGCTCCGCCACCTGCAACTGTTCGGCCATGTGGTTGAATTCACGGTAGATCGACGCCAGCTCCATCGGGCCCGTCTCGGCCACATGAGCCCCATAGTCGCCGCGCCCGACCCGGCTGAGCGCTTTTGACAAATCTTCGAGCGGACGCAAGGCTTGCCCCAGCGTCCAATAGACGAGGCCGAGAACGAGACCGAAAAAGCTGGCCATGACTGCGAACTTCAGCGCCGCGTCTTCCCAAACCTCGGTCACTTCATTTAACGAATCGGATTGCAACTCGATCTGGCCAAGGCCGCGCAATTTTTCAGGGAAATCCATAGCCAGCCTGTGTGGCGGCCCGGCAAGAATCCGCACTAGCCATCCCGGCGGTGGATCAGAGGGCGGTTTGACATGTGAAACCACGACCGCGCTGCCGGGACCGCGCCGTTGGCTCACCCGCAAATGGCGTTCGTCGTCAAAAGACCGGATCAATAACGCGATTTGGCGCTCTGGATCGGCGGCATCGCCGAGGGCCGCAAGTGCGTCTTTCAGCGTGCTTTCACCGGCTGCAATCGCCGAACTCATTTCAATATCGATTTTTCTGACGGCATGCCAGTAGGTTAGCACCCCGCCGATGATGAGGCTGAGGCACAACACAAGTGCGATCAAGAGTATCAACCGGCGCCGCAAAGGCATGGAAACCGCCGTCACCAAGAGTGTTACATTGTAACTTTTGGATCGAGAGGTGCATGCCGTCAAGAACAATAGCGGCACTTTAGGCGCGCCTTGAACAAGCACCCGACCAGTCAACTTCTCAAGGACGCGCTCCATGACCGGCGTTAGGGCCACAACGAAATCGTTTGGCCGCGCTAAATCAACCGATACCTTCGATTTGTTTGACGTCCGATCCGTGGGCTGTATGTTCGCATACCACGATACACTGAAAGGACGTTCGGCATGGCGCGCGCGGCCAAGAAGAAGCCCGAAAGACCCGTTGAGCGCGTTGACACTGTATCGGGCAATGGCGGATCTGAGCGTAAACTTGAAAAGCTTATTGGACGCAATGTCCGCCAGCATCGCAAGCAGTCGGGACTTACAGTTGCTGACTTAGCAGCTGCGGCCGCAATCTCACGCGGCATGCTGTCAAAAATCGAGAACGGCCAAATCTCACCCTCGCTCAGTACCTTACAAATGCTGGCCACGGCCCTTAACCTGCCGGTCTCGGTTCTCTTCGCCTCGACAGATAAGCGTCTCGATTGTTCGGTCGTCAAAGCGGGGGAAGGCATTGTCACCCAGCGCCGCGGCAGTAAGTCTGGCTATCGCTATCAGCTTTTGGGCCATGCGCTCGATGGCGCGACCGCCATTGAGCCGTACCTCGTCACCCTTCCCAAGGACGCGGAGCCCTGCTCAGGCTGCCAGCATGAAGGTGCCAAATTCGTATATGTCCTCACCGGCGAAATGGACTATGCCTATGGTGACCGCAGCCATCATTTGAAGGTTGGCGATGCGATGCTGTTTGACAGCTCGGCTCCCCACGGCCCCCTAAAATTGATGAAGACACCAATGACCTACCTAACAGTCGTCATTTATCCGCGCCGGTAATTTGCCTGCATTTCAATCGCTTCTCAGTCTCGACAGGGCACCTTCGCCGCCTTTCCGCCATTGACGTGCCATTTCAGTCGTGCACAACAGGCGCTCTCTGCCCGATGGCCCACATGTGCGCCTGGGCGGTCTCCAACCGGGTCGTTGATGCAAAACTTGGCAACCAAAGCCGTATCAGGATTTCGCGCCTTGGCAGCGGCGCGAGACAGCGGCACGATGGGCCAGATCTCAACCAAGTTGGCCTGGAGTCTGATAGTCCTGATAGCGGCCGCGCTTGCCTACTACCACTGGCACCATGAAGGCTGGCGTGAAACCATCATCTTTGCGAGCGCAGTCACGTCTTGCCTTGTCGCGGCTCTGACAGTGTTGACCCGGCGGGTCTTGTTTTCAATTGCCATTGTCGCTGCATTTGTGACGATGATCGTGATCGCCGCTGACATCAAACGCCGCTATGTCGAGATGGTGCTTCACGCCTACGACATCGTGTTCTATTTGACGTCACCAGCGACGCTCAGCTTTCTGTGGGTCGATCATAAAGCCAAGCTTTTGGCCATTGCCGCTGCGTTCCTCGCGACCGGCATCATCGGCCGCATCCTTTGGCGCTTAGACCCGACGCGCGTACCACGTTACGCCAGCGCCACGCTCGGACTATTATGCGCCTGTGTTGGCCTGTGGGCAGCGGATGCCAAAGGCGAGCGGCGCAATACCCTGTTCTATTGGGACAATCTCTATCTCTCATCGTTCTACTCGTCGTGGACCGAGACCATTGAAACGCTGATGCGCGGGCAGCTGATCGAGGCGCTGCGCAGTCAGCCCAAACCCCACTTTACAATTCCCGCAACCTGCACACCTGGCGAAAAGCCGCCCCATATCATCCTCATCCACCAAGAGAGCGTGGTGCCGCCGTCGCACTTTCCCTCGCTCTCCTATGACACCTCGCTCGACCCGTTCTTCAAATCCTTCGACGGCAAAATGCATCGCTTACGCGTTGAGACCTATGGCGGGGCGTCGTGGCTGACTGAGTTCTCTGTACTTGCTGGCGTTTCGACCTATTCTTTCGGTGGCATGCGCACCTTTGTGCAGTCGATGATGCAGGGCAAAATCCACGATACCCTGCCTGAAGCCCTGTCGCGCTGCGGCTATCACAACAACGTCTTTTACCCGGTGCCGAAAGACTTCGTTGGCAATGGCCGCTTTTACGCAGCCGTTGGCTTGCCCGAGATTTTTGATTTCAAAGCCCAAGGCGCCAAGCGCTATAACGAGCGCGATAAGTTCTACTACGGCAATGTGCTGTCGATGATGGCGCGCCACTTTGCGTCGTCAACGCAGCCGCTATTCACGTTCG
>JAYTQI010000417.1:0-3210 GCA_043746825.1 Hyphomicrobium sp.
CTCAAAAGCACTAACCGTCACAGAAATCAATCACCCCCTGCGGTCTTCGCCGGATGCTTACTGCACAAACGCGCCCGTTGAGGTTTTCCCTCACCGGCGCGTTTTGCGTTTTGAGCTCTTGTATTCCTTGCCTAGCTACCTACATGCCTGCTGGAGGTACTCCAGGGCTTGAAAAATAAGAATTCGGGCCTTTTGCGTCCAACAAACTCCAAACAGAAAGGTGCCTCATGTTTTCTCGCCGTATTTTCCTCGCCAGTGCAGCCGTGGCGCCGTTGGCCGTAGCCTCCACTGCGTATGCGGATGATTCCTGCTCGGTGTTCAATAAAGAGCGCCAGGGCGCAATCACCCCGGAGGCAGCGTTGCAGACGCTGAAAGACGGCAATGCCCGCTTTGTGGCCGGAAAGACCATCAATTGCGACTTGCGCGAGCAAGTTAAGGCGACTTCGACCGGTCAATATCCGTTCGCTGCAGTCGTTGGCTGCATCGATAGCCGTGTTCCGCCCGAACTCGTTTTCGACCAGCGCATTGGCGACATGTTTGCCGCTAGAATTGCCGGCAACTTTGTAAACGACGATATTATCGGAAGTCTCGAGTTCGCGACAAAGGTCGCTGGAGCGAAAGCCATCGTTGTACTTGGTCATACGGAATGCGGCGCTGTGAAAGGCGCTATTGACGGGGCAAAACTTGGATTGCTGACAAAGATGCTTGAGAATTTCAATCCCGCCATACAAGCAGCGAAAGACGTCGACGGCGAAAAGAACTCCAAGAACAAGAAACTCGTCCAAAAGGTGGCAGATACGAACGCTGTCCTTGCTGCCAAGAAGTTGTTAGAGCGCAGTGACGTGCTTCGCGAACTCGTCGAGAAAAAGCAACTTGTCATCGCCGCCGCGATGCATGACATCAGCACCGGAGAAGTCAGGTTTCTTTGATCGAAAGAACGCCAACTTCTTGCCGCTGTGATTGCCACTACGGAATCAAGCATTGCATCTGTCGCGGCGAGCGCCGGGGAGAATGATCAAAGTTTGGTCAACAACGCTGCAAGTGCGCCGCGAGGGTTTCACCCTCCGGCGCGTTTTTGTTCTTTGACGAAATCTCAGTCAAGCCGCTCCACGGTTGTCATCCTCGGGCTTGTGCCTAGGATGACAGCGGCTGTTGCAAACGCAGAAACGCGCTCGCTGAGGGTCTGCCCCTGCGGCGCGTTTTGCATATCAAAAGTCTTGTCGCGAGAGTGCGGCCTCAACCCACCCGGAACACCGCGCCGGAAACTGAGCGCGCACGTTCGCGCACAGCGCCACCGTCATTGCCGGATTTCACGATCCACTTGCCGCTCGCGGTCTGTCCCGTGATGATGCCGACGTGATGCGGCCAAACAACCACCGCCCCGACTTGCGGGCCGCTCGCGCGGCTCCCCCAATGCATCCAGTTATCGGCGCGATTATATTCCGGCCCGCCACCCAATTGGGTTCGCATCCACCAGCCGCACCATTGGCTGGGCCGCCCATCGCGGGCTTGCGCTACGTCCGCGCCTGATAGTGCCAAGAGACCCATTGTGAGGGCCATAATACCTTTACGCATCACATTACTCCGTCGTTTTTCTAAACAACGGTTTGCACGCACCATGCCAATGGCCGGAAAACAAGATTAATACGATCAAACTTGATGTCGCAGTTTTACAGACACCTCTTCGTGGGTCCGGCCAAAACATCTTGAACGCTGTTTTAAAATATGAGGTGCTATTGGCGCGCCTGAGCCAGCCGCGATACTTAGCATCGCCTTGATTTTGCCAGGAATGAACGGGCACCTATGCAATTGCGGGAACCCAATAATTTGTTTTGCGTCAGACGTGGGGGTTGAGTTGAGAGTTTCCGCCGGGAATCCAAATCCATACTTTTCCGAATACTTCGCTGGTGATACCAGTGATAACGACACCTATGATGAGTTCTTGCCAGGTGAGCGGATCGGCTCGCCGTTCGCGGGCTCTCGCCGCAAGGCAAAGATGCGCCGCATTATTTTCCTGCTGATGATCGGCGGTGGCTGGGCCGTGTATGGCGGCCAGGTGGACTGGCAGGCGTGGACGTCAGCTCTGACTGCGGTCTTATCACCAGCGATTGAGCGTCAGGGCTCTGGACCCGTTGAGCCTGTGGCTCCAAAGCTGGCTGCGCTAGATGCGCCTATCAACGTACCTCCTGCAACGGCGCATGCCGCTGACAGTGCTCCAGCCTCGACTGTGCAAGCGCCAGCCGCAAGCAGAAAGGCGGATGCGCCAAAAGAAACTACGGTCGAGACGGCGGCGCTGCCAGCCTCAGCAACCAGCACTGATGAACAGGTATCGTCGCCCTTGCCGCCGCCCGTTGCCACGCCAAACGATCCTTACCAGAAGCGCGCTTTGGCCGCCGGTCTTCACCCCGGCCTGTCGCGAGCGTTGCTGGCAAAACTGACACCCACGGACTACCGCAATGCCGGCGTTGCCATCAAGACCGCCTTGACTGAAACGCCCGACAACGATGTTCTGGTCTGGCCGCGCCAGCCCAAGCCGGAGCTGGCTCTTTTTCAGGTCAGCTTTGTGCCGGGAGCTGCCCCCAACTGCCGCCGGTATGTCGTCACTGTCGGCAGGGACGGCTGGTCGACGACGGCACTGCCGATGGAGACGTGCGGGGTTAAGCCTGTACCGGCAAGGCAGCATTGAGCCTACGGTCAATTCTGCCGGGCCTACCGGTGTCGCGTGACGCGGCTTAGCTCTTCGCTGGTTTCGCACTCATGAATGTTTTCATCGCGGCTTGAATCTCTTCGACCGTCATGTCGCGTTGGTGGGTGGCAATAGACCAGTTATGGCCGAACGGATCGGTAAGCTGGCCATAGCGGTCGCCCCAGAACATGTCGGCAACCGGCATCTTGAGCGTGGCACCGGCTTTGACAGCGCGGTCAATAACTGCGTCTACGTCATCGACATTGAGATGAACTGTCACTGGAGACCCTTTGAGCGCGAGGGGTGAGAGCGAGCCCCATTCCGGGGCTTCGTCAGTTAGCATGACTGCGCCACCTTCAATGGTTATGGCGGCGTGGATGAGCTTGCCGTCTTGACCCGGCAGCCGCATCATCTCGACGGCACCAAATGCCTTCTTGTAAAATTCGATGGCTTTGGCTGCGCCTGCGCATACGAGATGCGGTGTCACCACTTGCGATGAGCGCAGTTTTGCACCCGAGGTGGGT